>JAGYLT010000287.1 GCA_018400545.1 Bacteroidales bacterium | reverse complement strand
GAAAGCAATTGAAATTCTCCGTAAAAAAGGAGCTAAAGTTGCAGCCAAACGCGCTGACAAAGATGCTACCGAAGGTTATGTTCTGGCACAAACCAACAGCGACAATACTTTTGGCGTGCTGGTAATGGTTAACTGCGAAACCGACTTTGTTGGAAAAAGCGAAGAATTTGTAAACTTCGTAAAAGGCATTGCCGATGTAGCACTCGAAAATCAGGCCGAAACCCTTAAAGATGTTCTTGCACTTAAAGTTAACGGAATTACCGTTGAGGAGAAAGTTAGCGAAATGACCGGCAAAACCGGAGAAAAACTGGAATTCGACTCATATGCTGCAATCCGTGGCGAACTGGTATCTGCCTATAATCACCTCGGGAACAAGATCGGAACCCTCGTGGCACTCAATAAAAATGTTGATGGCGCTGACGAAGCTGCCCACGATGTAGCCATGCAAATTGCAGCCATGAACCCCGTTGCACTCGACAAAGATTCCGTTTCGCAGGAAATCATCGATAAAGAACTGGAAATCGGAAAAGAACTTGCACGAAAAGAAGGCAAGCCCGAGGCCATGCTCGAAAAGATTGCACAGGGCCGTCTTGGTAAATTCTTTAAAGAAAACACCCTCATCAACCAGGAATTCATCAAAGACTCAAAGAAAACTGTGGGTGCTTATCTGAAAGATACAGACAAAGAGCTTACCGTTACCAATTTTTTCCGTTACGGATTGGGTTAATGAATTGACAGAAATTCTGCATATAATGAGCTGCAACACCCCAAAGGTTTGCAGCTTTTTTTATGCCGCTATTTTTTATACCGGAAAATCCGGATCACAGCCGCAACAATCGATGCAAAACCTGTGGTAAAAAGCGGCCAGTTAAAATATTCCGGAATATAGGTTGAAACCAGGTCCTGATATTCCGTGCTTTCGGAGAGATTAAAAATATCGGTAATCAAACCTTCGGAAATGATAAGCAAACCAAAATCCTGGATGAAGCTTACAAAAATGATAATGGCGCCCAGCCAGATCAATGTCCAATCGGTTTTTTGAACTTTTTTACCCAAATCCTCTGTTTTCAGAAACGCAAACGCGAGGATGATCATCAACACCGAACAGAGCACCGGTGCCAGAACCGGGCCAACCCAGGTAACCGGTATCAGGAAAAGAATATCCCATGTGAGCAGTGATTCCGGCCAGTTTAAAAATAACTTCAGCCCCACATAGTAGATGATATCCCAAACCGCAAATGCAAAAAGGAACCAGGCGAACCTACCGAGGTAAGACCGTGAAACCGCCCAGGCCAGGGCAAGCAGCATAACAATTGTGGTTATTTCACGGGTAAGCTCGGCAATCAGGATTACAGGATTATCAGGAATGTTCATCGGAAATCCAAATCCATTCGGGAAATACAGCTCACGCAGATAAACCACAATAACCGCTTCCATCAGCCCCATGGCAATCCCAAAAATGGTAATAGGAAGAATTTTACTATACAGATGTTTGGATATAACAGACATAGGCTGTCCGTAATTTTAAATTCTTAATCCAGCTTCAGTACTGCGAGGAAAGCGGATTGCGGAACTTCTACGTTGCCCACCTGCCGCATCCGTTTTTTACCTTTTTTCTGTTTTTCAAGTAGTTTTCGCTTACGCGTGATGTCGCCCCCGTAACATTTGGCAGTTACGTCCTTGCGCATAGCCTTCACGGTTTCACGCGCTATGATTTTGCTGCTGATGGCTGCCTGGATGGCCACATCGAACTGCTGGCGCGGGATCAACTCCTTGAGCTTTTCGCAAATGCGGCGTCCGAAAGGATAGGCATTGTCGAAATGGATGAGTGTGGATAATGCATCCACTGAATCGCCGTTCAGCAGAATATCCAGCCGGACCAGCTTTGCGGGCTGGTAACCCGTAATATGGTAATCAAAGGAAGCATAGCCCCTTGAAATGCTTTTCAGTTTATCATAAAAATCAAATACGATCTCGGCCAGTGGCAACGTAAATGAGATTTCAACGCGGTTACTCGTCAGGTACACCTGGTTCTTCAACTCGCCCCGGCGGTCGATGCACAGATTCATGATGGGACCGATGTAATCGGCCTTGGAAATGATCTGGGCATGGATCATCGGCTCTTCCACATGGTCGAGTTCGTTGGGACCGGGCAGCCCGGAGGGATTATGCACATCGTGCACCTTTCCGTCGGTGGTGTATGCCTTGTAGTTTACGTTGGGTACGGTGGTGATCACGTCCATATCAAATTCACGGTCGAGGCGCTCCTGGACGATCTCCATATGAAGCAGGCCGAGAAAACCGCAACGAAAGCCGAATCCAAGTGCCGCCGAAGATTCAGGCTCAAAAGTGAGGGAAGCATCGTTGAGCTGCAATTTTTCCATGGAAGATCTCAACTCCTCATAGTCATCGGCGTCCACGGGATAAATACCAGCAAACACCATGGGCTTTACGTTTTCAAAACCTGAAATCATTTTTTCACACGGTCGATCCACATGTGTAATGGTATCGCCAACCTTTACTTCTTTCGAAGTTTTTATCCCCGATATGATGTACCCTACATCACCGGCTTCCAACACGTTTTTAGGCTGGTATCCCAGGCGTTGAACACCAATCTCATCGGCATTGTATTCCTTGCCGGTGGCAAAAAATTTCACAAAATCATTCTTTCTGATCTTACCGTTGAAGATGCGGAAATATGCGATAATTCCGCGATATGAATTAAAAACCGAATCAAAGATCAGTGCCTGCAACGGAGCTTTGGGATCACCTTTTGGCGCAGATATCCGGGTAACGATTGCTTCAAGAATTTTATCCACCCCATAACCGGTTTTTCCGCTGGCCTCAATAATATCATCGTGGCTACAGCCGATCAGGTCCACAATCTGGTCCTTTACCTCTTCGGGCATGGCATTTTCCATATCCATCTTGTTGAGCACGGGGATGATCTCCAGGTCGTGTTCGATGGCGAGGTACAGGTTCGAGATGGTTTGCGCCTGTATTCCCTGTGTGGCATCTACAATCAGCAATGCACCCTCGCAGGCAGCGATAGCACGGGAAACTTCGTATGAAAAGTCAACGTGCCCGGGCGTGTCGATGAGGTTAAACACATATTCCTTCCCTTCGTCCTTGTAGATCATCTGGATGGCGTGGCTCTTGATTGTGATGCCGCGCTCGCGTTCCAGATCCATACTATCCAGCACCTGCTCTTTTTTTTCACGCTCAGTAATGGTATCCGTCAGGTCGAGCAACCGGTCGGCCAGCGTACTCTTCCCATGATCGATATGGGCTATTATACAGAAGTTTCTGATGTTTTTCATTGATTGCAAAAATAGTAAATTGAGAGCTTGTTTTTAGTTGTTAATTGTTAAAGCAAAACAAAAAAAGCTACCCCGACCCGGAGTAGCTTTTCAATATAAAAAACGAATAAAATTAGTTCATAATAAACTCGTATGTAAATACGGGCTGGCTCATATTCATTTTAAAAGTATAGTTTCCGGGGCCATCAGGCATCATAATATCAGGCCCACCTAAAACTAAAACATTACTTCCTTCGTCAGCACCATAGTTCAAATCCCAACCATCATTGGCACGGAATTTAAAGCGGAGTTCGCTTCCATCAGGTGGAGCAATCACATCAATGGTAGTTTCAAGAATATTAAGCGGACCACCCGGGGCGGGAATGATAT
>JAGYLT010000286.1 GCA_018400545.1 Bacteroidales bacterium | reverse complement strand
TCGATGCAGAAGTTACGGGTGGCTCCGGTAATTATCTTTACAGCTGGACTTCCGATCCGGAAGGCTTTGCTTCGGATTTGAAAAACCCTGTTGCCAATCCTTACGAAAACACCACTTACTATGTTTCGGTTACGGATGGCGGTGTTACCGTGGATGCACAGGTAGATGTGTTTGTACAGCCTGAACCTGTTGTTGCTTTGCCGCAGGATGCCACCATTTGCGAGGATGGCGTTTTACAACTCAATGCGGTAGCTCAAAATTACAGCGCTGTTCTGTGGTCAACTTCCGGCGATGGAAGCTTCTCTGATGAAAATATCGCGGATCCCATCTACACACCGGGAACACAGGATATTATGAATGGCTATGTAATGCTGAGTATTGAAGTGATGCCGGTTGCACCATGCAGTTTAACAGCAGAAGCCGGAATGGGATTAACAATCATTCATTTGCCAACTGTATTTGCCGGAGAGGATGCATCTCTGTGTCCGGGCGAAAACTATTTGATGCAGGGCGAGGCCGGTGACTTCGGTTTTGTTGTCTGGACTACCACTGGTGATGGCCTCTTTGATGATGAAAACAGTCTCAATGCACAATATACGCCGGGTACCGGTGATATCACGACAGGGTTCGTGGAATTGTGCCTCGAAGCATATCCTCTGAATCCATGTAATCTTTCTGTGGTTGATTGTATGACGCTTTATATCTACGAGCAACAATCGGTTAGCCTGTTTACCGGCTGGAACGGCCTGTCAGGTTATCTTTTGCCTTATAACAAAGATGACAACTACGAGCTGTTTGCCCCCATTCTCAACCAGCTGTTGGTAGCATATAATTTCCAGGGAGCATTCTGGCCTGCACAGGGAAACGATAATTTAGTCTGGGATGAATCTTCGGGATATGTAGTAAAAATGTCCGATAATGCCACAATGGTTTTCTGTGGAGATGAAGTGGAAAACAAACAAATTCAGCTTCCGGACGAATGGAGTATTATTCCTGTGTTAAGCAATACAACTGTTGATATTACTTCGATTTTCAACGCTTTAGTTGATGTAAAACTTGTGGTGGAAGTAGCCAGCTGGAAACTTTATTGGCCTGATTTCAGCATTAATTCTATCGTCGGCATGCAACCCGGAAAGGCTTATTATGCATATATGAATACCCCGGGAAGTATCGATTTTGGCGCAGCCTCCAATAAATCGCAACTCCTGCCGAAGGATGAGCCCAATATTGTATCGCCCTGGAACACACCGGCTATTACAACAGGAATCCATGCCGTGGCATTTGGTACTGCTGCATGCGATGATTTTGTGCAGGATGATGTTCTGGCGGCATTTACCCCGGATGGGCGCTGTGCCGGCATAACATCAATTGACGGTGCTACAGCAGCAATCACGCTCTTTGCCGACGATCCTTCATCAGTAGTTGTTGAGGGATTCGAGCCCGGAGAGCCCATCAGCTTTAAACTTTTCAGGGCATCAAACAGTGAAGTCTTCGATCTGGAAGTTCAATACAATCAGCAGCTTGAGAACTCAGGCACTTTCACCAATTTTGGTATCTCTGCTGTTGAGGAGGTGAAAATCTTCCCGGCGGAACTTTCCGGCCATGCTGCCACAGATATTCGTATTTTCCCCAATCCTTCCGAGGGTAAATTTACTGTTCATGGTGTTGAACCGGGATGCCGCGTAAGTGTGTTCAATGCTTTTGGAACCGAAATCTTCAACAACTACCTTGATGGTATAAACCTTGATCTTTCGGGCAATGCCAAAGGAGTTTACTTCATTGCCATAAAATCAAATGCAGGGTTGTACTATCAAAAGATCATTATTAATTAAACAATCATTTTGATCCTGATTATTTGGTAAAAATCCCCCGCTACTGATCATATTGGAGCGGGGGGTTTTTATATCCTTAAAATACCGCCAAATCATTTAGCAATGAAGGGATGAATGAGTCAACACCGGGAAAGCTGTTCAGTGGCATTTGTCAGGTTGGCAATGCCTGTAAATACCTCAGACTTTGTTCTGCGCAGTAGAGTGGCGTTCCTTCACCAAAATGTTCCTGCTCGTATATCAAAAGTGAGGAGCCTGCTTTTTTCGAAAGTTGAATCAGCTCCTTTAAGTGAATGGTTCCGCTACCAACAATGCAGCTCTCACCGTTTTTATCCAAATCTTTTACATGCAATGAGGCGAACCTTCCGGGATGGTTGAGGAAATAGTGCTTTGGTTCAAATCCTGCTTTCACAAGCCAGTAAATATCCATCTGAAAATCGACAAGTTCAGCATCGGTTTCCTGTAAAAGGATATCGTAGGGAATTGAGCCGTTTATGGCTTTGAATTCAAAATCGTGGTTGTGGTATCCCAACCTGATTTGATGCTGCCGGCATACTTCACCTATTGCGTTCATCTCCCCGGATAGATTTTTGTAATCGTCGGTTGTAGCATGTGGCCTTCCCATCACCGAGGGCAGGATAAGATATTGCAGTCCGGCTAATGCAGCCTTTTCGGCAAGTAATGCTGCGTTTTGCGATGTAATCGCTGTATGGGTGCTGAAAATTTTAAGATGTAGGTTTGTACAGATTTCTTTAAACTTCAAAGGTGCAATACCAAAAAACGATCCGTCGAAGCCGTAGGTTTCTATTCCAGCGAATCCTATCTGCTTAATTTTTTTAAGCGTATTCCGAAGGTTTTTTTCTACCATTCCGCGTAGTGGCCAGAGTTGAATGGCTGTATTTTGAAGGCCGGTGTTTTGCGCTGAGGCAGCGTTAGCAGATTTGACAGGTAAAAACTCTTTGCCCTCTGCCGACTGCGAACGGGAAAGAAAATGCTTGTTTTTCATCATTCAGGAATGGAAGCAGTTGAGAAATCGGTAGTTTACCGTTTCTTCTTCTTTTTCTTTTTGTAAGCGGATTGTTCAGCCACTTCCATCAGCGATTTCCAATCGTCGGTAATTTCTTCGCTCAGGTCAAGCGTCATTTGATAATCGCCTTTGGAGATAGTAAGCCGGTGAATGGGTTTGCCAAGGTTTTCCTCGATTTTGGCCAAAACCTCTTTTTCTTCCTCGCTGCAAAATGAGATGGCTTGTCCTTTTTGAAAACCCCGGCCGGTGCGCCCAACGCGGTGAACATAATTCTCGGCAGTTTCGGGCAGGTCGTAATTGATAACAAATTCTACGTTGGGGATATCAATACCGCGGGCGCTCACATCAGTGGCAATAAGCACTTTCAGTTGCCCTGACCGGAAATTGCGCATGGTTTCCTCGCGTTCGTCCTGTTGCTTGTCGCTGTGTATGGCATCACCGGTAATTCCAACGCGTTCCATGGCCTTTTTTACACGTTCGGCGCGTACTTTGGTGCGCACAAAAACGAGAATTTTTTTGTCAGTGTTTTCTTTTATCAGTTGTTCGAGAAAAAAACGTTTGTCGTCCATTTGAATAAAAGCCACAGCATGTTCAATATTTTTGGCTACCGGGTCTTTGGGCGAAATCTGAATACGAATGGGATTGGTCACCAGCGAGTAGGCCAGGTCTTTTATGGTTTCGCTGATGGTGGCCGAAAAGAATAAAGTTTGGCGGTGTTTTGGTAAATGGCGCATCAGGTCGCGGATATCTTTAATAAACCCCAGGTCGAGCATGTGGTCGGCCTCATCAAGAATAAGGATTTCCACCCGTCGCAGGTTGAGTTTTCCCTGGCT
>JAGYLT010000285.1 GCA_018400545.1 Bacteroidales bacterium | reverse complement strand
GCGTGTCCTTAAATGGGATAATCTCTTCAGTTGGAATGGCCAGGGTTTGGTTTTGCAGAATACTACCACCGACTATTGCACCTGAAGCGGTTAAGGCAGAGCGTTTTATGAATTTTCTTCGGTTGATCTGGCTCATGTTTTTTCTTCTTTAATTTAGATTGATATTCTACCAGGTTTTGATCGGGTAATTTTGATCAGGTCGTGGGGCGACAGCAAAAATTGAATTCCCTGCATTCCGGCGCTGATACAGATTAGCTCAAAGTGAAGTGCTGAATCACTCACAAATGTCGGGAAATGTTTTTTCATGCCGATGGGTGAAACACCTCCCCGGATGTAGCCCGTTAGCGGCTGGATTTCTTTTAAAGGGATCATCTGGCATTTTTTGTTGCCGCTGATTGCTGCCAGGGCTTTGAGGTCCACCTCATGACTGCCGGGGATTACCGCGACAAGTTCACCGGTTTTATCACCCTGCAACACCAATGTTTTGAAAACCATTTCGATGGGTTTGCCAATTTTGTGTGCCACAGTTTCCACTGAAAGGTCATTTTCATCAACCTGATATTCCAGCAAATCGAATGGAACTTTGTGTTGTTCCAGGATGCGTGCGGCATTGGTATTTTTCATTTAGATACCCGGTTTGCTTTCAACAGGTTTTTTATTGGTGATTGCTACATATCCAATGTATATGATACATGCCAGCGGGACAAGAAAACCCATCATCACGCTGCTGTTGTCGGCCAGCAAGCCCATAAGGAGCGGAACAAAAGCGCCCCCGACAATGGCCGTAACCATAAGTCCTGAAAGTTCGTTGCTGCGATGCGGCATACGATCTACCGTGATGGAAAATATCAGTGGGAAAATATTGGCAAAGCCAAGCCCGATCAATATTATCGAGACAATGGCAATCGCTTCGCTTTTAAGAAACAGGCCGGCGATGCCCAAAATAGAAATGATTATTGTTATAATTAGAAACTGGTTTGGATTAATCCAGTTGAGGATGATGCCGCCCATAAATCTCCCGGTCATCAGGGTTAAGAAAAATAAACCTGTTCCGGCAACACCGAGTTTTTCAATGTTGATTCCGAATTCCGATTCGAGATACATGGGGAGCCCACTGCTCATACAAACTTCCGCGCCCACATAGAGAAAAATACCAAACACCATGGCCGCTACATAGGGTTCGCGCAGCAATCCCAGGCTCGAACTGAAGGAGGCCGGCTGACTTTCCGGGTCTTTGTGCTCGCGAATTTTAACCATCAGGGTGATGATGATCGTGAGCAACAAAATGGAACTGTAGATCGGGAACAGGATTTTCCAGTCGAGGCCCCAGTAGTTTGCGGCAAGCATGGGGATCAGCGCTCCTGAAAGCGATCCGATGGCTTTTACAAACTGGCCAAGTGAAAGGTTTCTGGAGTATTTACCTTCGGGAGAAACATCGCGCATGATCGGGTTTCCGGCTACCTGCAAAATGGTTGCCCCGGCACCAAGCATCAAAATGGAAAGCAGCAGCAGTTCAAAGGTTGAAAACTTCCCGATGATGGGTAAAATTAATCCGGCCAATGCCAGGATCAGTCCCAGCAAAAGCGTGAATTTTTTGCCGCGTTTATCCTGGAAAATCCCCATGGGTACCGATATCAATCCAAACATTATAAATCCCATGGCCGGAATCAGCAGTGCCATGAAGTTTGAAAGTTGGTATTCCTCTTTTACCAGGCCTGTCAGTGGCCCCACCACATCGCCGAAACCCATACACAGAAAGGCGAAGAAAATGGGCAGTGCAGCTAATTTGCTTTGTTTCTGATTCATAAATAGTTTTTGATGTGTACGATTCAGTAAAATATTATTCCAGTTCGGCTTCAATCAGCACCGGCAGATGATCGGAGGGATAAACCCCGTCGATGTTATCGCCGATGACGGCATGCTGAATGACATCTACTTTCTGGTTCACAAAAATAATATCGATGATGTTACCCGGCACGCCGATAAAATCCCAACCAACAAAAGTAAAAGTCGGGCCATGCGCCGGATACTGAGTGGCAGCCCTGGCATCGAACATTTGTAAGCTGCTTTCGCTACTCTGGATGATGTTTTTGTAAGGATCGGTCCCGGGCTTCGCGTTAAAATCTCCGCAAAGGATCACCGGCAGGCCTTCGCTCAGGCTGCTTATTTTTTGCATGATGAGCTTTGATCCGTTATCGCGGGCGGCCTCGCTGGCATGATCCAGGTGTGTATTGAAAATATAAAACAACTTCCCCGACATTTTATCCCTGAATTTTACCCAGGCGGCAATTCTTGGCAGGGTGGCAAACCATCCGGTGCTTCCAGGTTTTTCGGGGGTTTCCGAAAGCCAGAAAGTGCCTTTTTCTTCCGGCTTGAAACGTGCGGCATTGTAAAATACCGGACAGAATTCTCCTTTGCTTGCTCCATCATCACGACCGACACCGTAGTATTCAAACCCGGGAAATTCCGTTTGCAAATCTTCAATCTGGTTAATGAGGGCTTCCTGCACACAAAAGATATCTGCCTTATGAAAACGCAGTAAATTGGCTACGCGGTCGCTGCGATTGGCCCACACATTTTCACGGTCGTTGGGATTATCAAATCTGATGTTGTAGCTAACCACCCTGAAAGGATATTCAAGTTTCAACAATTCCTGGCCATAAATTCCCGAAAAAGTGATCAGCAAGAATAAAGTGACAACGGAAAATTTAAGTTTTTTCATCAGCCCTTGATTTTTCAGGCAGGGTTCGGATGATTCCTGCACCGACAAAATTAAGACTTTTGCTTAATGGGAAGGCATTGACCTGAGAAAATATGATATAGCCGGAAATTCAGGGTAATTTAGATTCAGTGATATTCCACGTTAACTGCTTTCAAAATGATGTCTCCTTTAAGAACACCAAGGTTATCGGCAATTACTTTGCATTTGGCTTTGAGCAGGAAAAATACCGGTCGGACTGTATCCGACAGACCTTCAAAATTTCCCTGCCCTTTGCTGATAATCATATCTGCATTATTGAAAATATCCAAAAAGTCGGTGCTGCAACGGTTCAAAATGGTTCCTGGTGCGGAAGATCCGGATGAAATAATTTCGGCCACTTCCTGAAGCCCTGATGCTTCCGCGTCTCTGCGGGTAACGTCATTGATCACCGGCCGATCACGCACCACATAGGTCACCGGTTTTTTCAATTCCCTGATCAGCAATTTATCAAATACCGATTCGCCGGCGTTATCACCGAGGTAGAGCACCGATCGGGCTTTGGCCAGTTCTTGTCTGAAGAGGCTGTAATCAAAAATGGCTGGTTTCTGCTTAATAATTTTCAGGATGTCCTCGCTGATATTAAAACTTTGCCCAACGCCCAGGTCGATAATATTTCCGGCAATGGCCAGCATGATGGCTGCGTGCAAACGGTCGGCGGATGTTGATATGAGCTCCGTAAGCTTTGGATACATGGCCAGGGATTCGGCGATGCCCGCAGCTTTGATTTCCCGGAAAGGATCTTCTACTCCTGTGATTTCGGCAATTTTGCGATAGATCAAGTCACCCGTTTCAGGGGGTGTGGCATCCAGTGGAATTTCCCTGATCATAGCTCCCACTTTTCCAAGCAAAGTCTTGATCTTTTTTTCATCTTTCGTTGAAATTCTTCCAACATTCAGTGCCTGACGCAAAAAACAAGGGATGCAATCGAGGTAGGTTTTCATATTTTTT
>JAGYLT010000284.1 GCA_018400545.1 Bacteroidales bacterium | reverse complement strand
ATCTGCCGATTACGCAGTTTTATCACATCGAAATCGATTACCTGAATCCCGAGGCCATTTATGGCGGCACACAGGACAACAATACCATCAGGACACTCACCGGAAATCTCGACGACTGGCAGGCCATCCTGGGTGGCGACGGCATGTATTGCCGGGTGGACCCAACCAACTCGAATATTGTATATGCCGAATCGCAATGGGGCAATCTTTACCGGTCGTTCGACCAGGGTGATGATTTTGATTACATCTCCTGGGCCTTTGAGAGTGATCGCAAAAACTGGTCTTCACCCTACATCCTCCATCCTGAAGAGCCGTCCACAATTTATTTCGGAACTTACAGGCTCTGGAAAGGAACTGATTACGGCAGCTCGTGGGATGCCATCAGCGGAGACCTGACCATGGGTGATGATGGTTCCACATTCCACACCATTACTACCGTTGATGTTTCCAGACTCAACCCGGATTATCTGCTCACCGGCTCCGATGACGGGCTGGTTTATTTCTCTCCGGATGACGGCGACACCTGGCAGAATATTTCCGAAGGCCTTCCGCAGCGATGGATGACCAGTGTGGTTTTCGATCCTTTTGATGAAAATACAATTTACGTAACTACCTCCGGTTTTCGATGGGATGAGCAAACGCCACACGTTTTTAAATCGACAAACCTGGGCCAGGACTGGATAAACATCACCTCTAACCTTCCCGATATACCGGTAAATGAAATCGTTTGTGATCCCGATGTGCCGGACAGATTAATCGTTGCAACGGATGCTGGCATATTCATGAGCACTGATGGCGGGTATAACTGGGAGGGAATCTCAGCGGGAATGCCAAATACTGCCTGTGTTTCCATGCAAATTCATGCCCCGACCCGCGATCTTGTGGTTGGAACATACGGCAATTCATGCTACCGCATCAACCTGGATGAACTTGTTACAGGTGTGGAAGAGTCCGGAATGTCACCACAAGAGCCAGAAATGAGAATTTATCCAAATCCTGTGAAATCACAAGCAGCCATCGCATTTAAAATTGAGGTTCCGGCAACGACAACCATCGGGATTTACAGTCTGGATGGCAAATGGATAGCTAACGTTTATGATGGCTATCTCAAATCCGGCAGTCATGAAATTTCGATAAATGTCAACTCCGGATTACTTGCAGATTGCAAAGCAGGAGTGTATATTTGTAAAATCCGGAATGGAGAAACGGGATATGGCGAAAAATTCACAATAATCAGATAACCAAAATTCGAAAACCTATGAAAAAACTTGTATTGTTTTTATTGATTACAGCAATTTGCTTGCCGGCCATTTGGGCACAAAAGGGAGTAAAAGGCGGAGAATGGTCGATTGTGGAAACTTTTGAAGTGCCCGGCAAAACTTCCGGGCTGGCCTGGGACGGCGAATTTATTTATTACGGAATTTATGGCCAGTTTGGTGATGAATTCTACAAGCTGGATCCTTCAACAGGCGATGCCACGCTTTTATTCACCCATGCATTTGTGGATGATAGCTTTGGCATGACCTGGGACGGTGAAAATTTATGGACCGTTTACCAGCCGACAGGGAGTTCCAATCCTGCCCTGGCCCTTAAGATCGACCTTGAGGGGAATACGCTGGATACCATCACACTGCCCGATCATTACATGTCTGGCATTGCATACGATGATGGCAATTTCTGGGTTTGCACCTATTATTCCGATCCGGGAATGGTTTATAAAATTGACAGCGAAGGAACTGTTCTTGAATCGTTTGTTCCGCCTGCTTACGATCAGATTTGGGATGTTTGCAGGCAGGGCGATTTTTTGTGGTTTGCCGATTACAATGCCGATGTCGTTTACAAAACCGACCTTACAGGAGCCCTGCAGGAAGAGCATCCGGCTGAAAATATCAAACCGGCCGGTGTGGTTTGGGATGGTGAATATTTATGGTATGCTGATGGCCAGTTGAGCAGTCCGAGTACATTGTACAAAGTTGACCTTGGCGGGTCGGGAACCCCCGAAATTCAGGTGCCGGTCACATCCTGGGATTTTGGAAATGTGGCCATTGGTGAATCAGCCTCCTGGGAGATCATGGTGAATAATATTGGCAATGCCGACCTTGAAATCGAAAATTTGGTGATTCCCGGAGCGGTGCCCATATTCACAGACGAAACTTTTCCGCAAACCATCGAACCCGGCGGATTTACCAGTCTGCAGGTGACGTATGAACCCACAGAAGTCGGAACCCTCAATACCATAATCACACTGGAATCGGGCGATCCGGTGAATCCTGAAGTAGAGTTAGAGCTGACTGGTGAAGCTGTAATTTCCGGGCCTTCCATCAATGTGCAGGCCACCAGCCACGATTATGGTGAAGTGCGGGCGGGAGCCTACACCCGTTGGGATATGCCGGTTGAAAACGTTGGTGATGAAACCCTTTTCATCGAATCGGTTGCAAGCAGTGATGAAGCGTTTATTGTGGATGAATTCATCGAATTTCCGGTAGCCTTAGCCCCGCTTGAGATTATTCATCTTGGTGTATGGTTCCATCCCGTTGACGCTGAGGGATATGAAGGCGTGCTCGAAGTTAACAGCAACGATCCGCAAACACCCATGGTTGAGGTTACTGTCAGTGGGGATGGGCATGTTCAGGATTATCTGATTGGTGATCAGATGTGGTATTACAATATTACTACCGGTTACGATTCAAGTCCAAAAGCTATTGGTTCCTTAAAGGATATCACCGGCGACGGTGTTAATGAAGTTATCGTATGTTCCGAAGATAATTTTGTGCGTTGCTTCAACGGCAATTCCGATGGTATGGCCGATGTGATTTGGGAGCACGAAATTTACTCAGGAAATGTCTATCAGGGCGAAGCGCTATCAACGCTGCCGGACATCAATGGTGATACTTATGATGAAGTGGTTGTGGGAACAACCGGTGGAGACCGCGCTGTGGTTTGCCTTTCAGGAAAAACAGGCGAGCAGCTTTGGAAATTTTATACAAACACCTGGGGCGACGGTGGATGGGTTTATGAAACCGATGCAACCCGCGACTTTACAGGTGACGACGTTCCGGATGTGCTGGCATGTGCTGGTGGATCTTCAACCGGCCCGGGTGCCGACAGGGTGTTTTGCCTCAATGGTACAGACGGTTCGCTGGAATGGGATTATTTCTTCAACGGTCCCGGTTTTTCAGTGATGGCCATCGATGATGTGAATGGTGACGGTATTCCTGAAGCACTGGCAGGTGCTTCAAACAGCGATGAAAGCCAGGGTAAAACTGTGGTCGTGGATGGAAGCACCGGATACGAAATCTGGACGGAAGTTGCCGGTGGTACCTCAGTCTGGGCGCTCATCCAGCTCGACGATATTACGAATGATGGCGTTCGCGATGTGGCCTCGGGAGAATTTGGAAATGGCCAGTACAAGGTTTATGATGCCACCAACGGTGATGTTTTGTTCTCGGGCGGTGTCGGAGGCGGATTTGTCATCATCACCGACCTGATCCGGCTCGATGACGTAAATGCCGATGGCTATGCTGATTTCACCATACAGTCGAGTTCCAGCAATTGCGTGGTGATTGATGGTTACGAAGGTGAAACGATATGGTTTACTTCTCTTGCCGACCAGGCCCAGAAAGTTAACAGGATTCCGGATGTGAGTGGCGATGCAATTAACGATGTAGTTGTCGGCACTTTGTATCAAAACAATTATGTGTATTATCTTG
>JAGYLT010000283.1 GCA_018400545.1 Bacteroidales bacterium | reverse complement strand
TCGCATTCGTATGTGCGGGGCAACTGGCGCAGGGAGGAGGATAATGTGCCGATACTGCTGGCCAAATCCTGCCACGACCTGGATATTTTGCGGTGGTGGCTGGGTAGGAATTGCGAGTATGTTTCTTCATTCGGCTCGCTGAAGTGGTTCAAAGCGGCCAATGCCCCGGAAGGCGCGCCTGCGCGCTGCACCGACGGATGCCCGGTAGAAGCTGCGTGCCCGTATTCTGCAATGAAAATCTATTACCGCAACCGTACCTATCTGCATCACTTCGACCTGCCTGACAACAGGGATTTATGGGGCGACACCATCATGAAAAACCTGGAGGAGGGCCCTTACGGAAGATGTGTTTACCGCTGCGACAACAACGTTCCGGATCACCAGGTGGTCTCCATGCAGTTTGCCGATGAAATTACGGCGAACTTCAACATGGAGGCTTTCACGCAGTATCATGGCCGCCGCACCCGCATCATGGGATCGATGGGTGATCTGGTGGGTGACGAACAGGATCTTTACATCCACAATTTCAAAACAGATGAAGTGACCAAATGGAATGTGCGTGAGAATGCAGACATCACTTCGGGACATGGCGGCGGAGATTACGGCCTGATGCGGGATTTCCTGCATGCGGTGAGCAAACAGGACAGTACATTATTAACTTCCACGCTGGCTGCATCCATGGAAAGCCACCTGATGGGCTTCAAAGCTGAAGAGAGCCGGCACAGGAAAAAAATGATGAAGGTGGAGATGGAAAAATCATAAAGGCTCTGATATTACTCTTTGGGGTTTTGAGCTTTGATTGAAGTTCAGGCAAATACCACATCGTATTATTTATTTGTATTATAATCATCTAATTCTACGAATTAAACGAATTTTTCCCCTGCTAAAGGCAGGGGAAATCAATTCGATAAATTTCCACCTTTACTGAGCTTCGGTGGACAAGAGAGAAATTCGATGATAATTGTTTCCGATGAATGCAGTTTATCGTCGTACTGAAATAGGCTACATAATTTAAAATATCATGTGTGTTATTGTGGTTCAACAGTCTTTTCTAAATATGCAAATGTCCTGCATTTTAAAATTCAGGCCAAAATTTCGAAATGAATTTTAAAAATTCAGCTTAAATTTAACTACCATAACGCCTGAACATCTTCAAGAATTGATGATTTGAATTTTTGTTTTATTTGTGGCAATAACAATTAAATATCCATTTGTGCATTAGTGACATTCAAAATATGAAAAAGACAGCAATCATAACAGGTGCTACAGGCGCCATCGGGACGGCCATTGCAAGGCAGATGGCTGAAAAGGGTTACCGTGTGGTGGCCGTGGCCCGCAACGAGCAAAAAGCAAAATCAACCGTTGATCAGATTCGTGAAGCAACAGGAAACGCAAATGTTGAATATATGCTGATCGACCTGGCGGAGGAAACATCCATTCGCGAAGCCGCCGAAAAATGGGAAGGCCCGGTGCATGTGCTCATCAACAATGCCGCGGTAACGCCACGGAGCCGTGAAACCAACAGTGAGGGCACCGAAATGCAGTTTGCAACAAATGTGCTGGGTTATTTCAGGATGATCAGGTATTTTGCCCCATATCTTAAAGAAGGTGCGCCTTCCCGTATCGTGAATGTGGCCAGCTACTGGGCCGGTGGCCTCGATCTTGACGATCCCGAAAACAAGCGTGGTCATTACGACAACGACCATGTGTACCGCACCACCAAGCAGGCCGATCGCATGCTTACTGTAGCATTCGCCGAAAGGCTTCAACAATTTGGAATTACTGTAAATGCTGCCCATCCCGGAGATGTAAATTCCCAACTCAGCAATAACCTCGGTTATGGCGGCCACGAATCTCCCGATCAGGGCGCAGAAACACCGGTATGGGTTGCCACCGATCCCGAACTGGAAAATGTTACCGGGAAATATTTCGAACACCGGCGGGAAACAAGTTGCAGGTTTGGTAGTAATAAAGCAGATGCAGAAAAGTTATTTGAGATTTGTGAATCGTATTGATGTGAATGAGAAATACCGATTTGCTCAAAATTCTAAAACTACCTTCATCAAGTGCAACTTTTCAAATAATGATCATCTTTGATGTGTGAAAGCAATTTTTCATAGTTAATAAAATAAATGGGTTCGGTGAAAATTCAATCAAACCTTGTAATATTCTTTTTTTTATTTCTGATATTTCATAATTCGATGGGCTTTGCACAAAAAGCCGATACCCTCCAAAACTTCGATTCCGGAACCATCAGCCTGGTATCTTACTCTGCAGAAGATGAAGACCCCGATGCCTGGGAACTAAGCTCAGCAGTAACCTGGAACAATTCACCCTACGCCCTCAAACTTTTTGGCAACATCCGGAGCTTCAAAATATTGACGCCAGTTCCATCGATACCTCAACAGTCTGGAAAGTTTCAGCCCTCATTGAATCAGTGGGTGAAATACAGGGTTTCGGGTTATCAGATGGAACAAATTTATTAGTGAAAATAACATCTCAAATACTTTACATATCTATCCAAACCCGTTTTATCCTGCATCCGGAACTACTAAAATAAATTTTGATTCACCTTGGCAGGGCAGGGCTTTGTTATCCATTTATGAACACACCGGGAAAATAATATTCCGGCAACACTGTGTTGTTGAAAAAGGTTTAAATACTTATCAATGGAATGGAAAATTTTCCAAGGGCAGGGGTGTATATCCAGGCATGTACCTTATCCACCTTCAAGCAGGAAACAAAGTTTTTTCGGAGAAGTGCTTTACTCTGAATAATTGATGGATATGATCAGCAGGCTTACTCCAGTTCCTCATCCTGTTGTTTTTTCCGCTGTGCACTTTTTTTGTTCCGGAATCGCCAGATAAAAAACATGATTATGATAAAGGCAGGGATAACAATGTAAAGAATGACACTACCCCAGGTATCTGTAAATTCCACAGGATCAGCTTCAGGCGAGGGGACATGGGTTGGCAACTGGGCATAGGCCAGTGTATTTACCACTGTTAAAATAAATGTGATTCCTGCAACGGCTATCCGGTGTAAACTCTTTATCTTTAAAGTGTCCAAAATGAATCCTTTCTTTTTATGATTTATACAAAAATAAGAACGAAATGTCTGGATATCAAATCTTAACATTTAAGAAAGGTTAATTGATAAAAAACTTGTGATTAACGCCAAAGCGCATCAGTCCCCAATCGTTGTATTACAGTGTTTTTAACCTACATCATTCACTATAATCGTGATCCATTGCCACGTCCTTCAGGGCGCGGAGTTAGAAAACTGAATCACAGTCACTTAAAAATCCTGAAAAATTTTAATATATCAGTTTAAAAATTTTTCAGGATTTTTTCATGTAGCTTGTAAATATTCCAAAACCCACGCTAAAGGACGTGGCAACATAATTTGATAATTTAGTGAATTAAGCAGGTTATTCTTAATACCACCTGCCTGCAACCCACTTTCTACTTATTCGATTTCTTCGACCACGAATCCCGCAAGGGAACCGTGCGGTTAAAAATCAGGTTTTCCGACCCCGATTCTTTATCCACACAAAAATAACCCAGCCGCTGAAACTGAAATTTATCTCCCGGTTTCACATCTTTCAATCCCGGTTCCAGTTTGCAATTTTCCAAAATTTGTAATGAATCCGGGTTCAGGTTTTGTTTGAAATCTTCACCATCAGGCACATCGGTCGGATCTTCGGATTTAAACAAC
>JAGYLT010000282.1 GCA_018400545.1 Bacteroidales bacterium | reverse complement strand
GCAGGTCCGAAATCGTTGTTCAAAACCTGAAAGATATCAGATCGGTACAGCAAATGTACAGGGCCCTCAACGACAGTTTCTCACCAAGTTTCGACACCCTGATCAATTTCATGGTTGACGGGCAGATTCCTGTGGTAAATATCATTTTTGATCCAAACGATACCACCCTGACCAAAACCATCAATGATACGCTTGGTTTTGTAAGTGTGGCTGACTCGCTGTTTGGCAAGAGACCGAATTTTAACGTAAGGGATATTCAATACATCCCGTTTTCAGAAGGAGAGAAATTTGAACTGGATGCCGGAAAAATAAATAAAGGTGGTGTGATGGTGCCGGTATTTATGGCGATTGCACCCAAAAAAGCCTATCTGAAAGGCATGCCCAAGAACCAGGTGATGAAAAGCTCGGTGAAAGATCTTATTGTAGGCTCGATGTCGGAGCCCACCACCGACGGCAACTGGGAGTAATGCCTCAGTAATTGCCATGCCGGGAACGATTCATCAAACCAGATCACTCTTTGACAAGGCTTTAGCGCCCGAAAATTCAAAATACTGCAGATTATCCATTCAGCTTTCGTTGGATGGATTTTCTTTTTGTATCTACGACAATCAGCGCGAAAAGTACATGGCACTGGCAGCCTGGGATTTTCAGGATGTGAATAATACCATGGCCCTCAATCTGTTGCTCCAGGACTTTCTTTCCGGAAACGAATGGGTGAAACACCCGTTCGAAAAAACATCAATTCTTTTCGAAACCCGGCAATGCACGCTTGTTCCGAACCCACTCTTTAACCAAAATAACCTGGATCAATACCTGCGGTTTAATCACTATGTGGATCATTTTCATCTGATCAATCATGATTATCTTTCGCTGTTAGACGCAGAAAATATCTGGGCCATTCCCGAAAATATTTCTGAAAAGCTAAAGGGTTATTTTCCGGATGCCGGTCTCCATCATCATTCCAGTTCGCTCATCGAAACATTGATGTTGCAAAATAAAAACCGGGGAAGTGAAGAAAGTGTGTTTGTAAATGTTCGGAAAAAGCGTTTCGATGTCATCGTGCTCAAGGGCAATAACCTCATCCTGTACAATGCATTTTCCTATCAAACAAAAAACGACTTTGCCTACTTCCTGGTTTATGTACTGGAATTTTTAGGGTTAAACCCCGAAAAGGTTGAAGTAACGCTGCTTGGAGAAATCATGAAGCATTCGCCCATTTATGAGATTGCCTACAAATATGTGCGCAACATCCGCTTTGGCAAACGAAACAGCGATTACAACTTTAGCTATGTTTTTGATGAAATACCCGAACACTTTTTCTTTAACCTCATTCATTTGCAACAGTGCGGATTATAAGCGGAACACATAAAGGGAGACGTCTTAACCCACCGAAAAACCTGCCCGTAAGGCCTACCACCGACCTTGCCAGAGAAAGCTTATTCAACATCCTGAACAACTACCTGGATTTTTCGGAGCTGGATGTGCTGGACCTTTTTGCCGGAACAGGCAGCATTTCGTTTGAGTTTGCATCACGGGAAGCCAAATCCATTACATCCGTGGATATGAACTACCGGTGTGTGCGTTTTATAAGAAAAACGGCTGCAGATTTGGGTTTTGAAAACTTGCAGGCAATGCGCGCTGAGGTGTTCAGGTTTTTGCAAAAGCCTGCCGGCAGAAGTTATGACCTGATATTTTCGGATGCCCCTTATGATTTAGAAGGCATTGAGGATATTCCGGATTTGATTTTTAAGCAGGGCTGGTTGAAAAAAAATGCCCGGCTAATCGTTGAACATCCAAAAGGATTTGACTTTACCGGGCACGAATATTTTAAAGAATTGCGTAACTACGGGAAGGTGAACTTTTCTTTTTTCATGCAGGATTAATACTCATCTTCATGAAAAAAGAAGTCATCTTTGGTGGGATAATCCGGCCAGATGTCTTCGATGCGTTCATACATTTCCCCTTCATCTTCGATCTCATTCAGGTTTTCGATAACTTCCTGGGGCGCACCCGACCGCACGGCATAGTCGATCAACTCGTCCTTGGTGGCCGGCCAGGGAGCATCCTCAAGTTTCGAAGCTAGTTCCAACGTCCAATACATATCTTGATAAACTGATTTTTAAATTTTTGCAAAAGTATATTTTTTAGCGACTTAGGGATTTTTTTTTGAATATTTTTTAACCGCCCTAAATCCTTGCTTTCCAGGGACTTTCAACAGCTTCAAAATCCTGCGTCATTTTTCTTGACAAAACAAACAGGTAATCCGACAATCTGTTCAGATATTTGATCACCATTGGCGATACCTCAAAGTACTGCGATAACCGAAGTGTAACGCGTTCGGCCCGGCGACAAACTGTGCGTGCTATGTGACAATAGGAAACCACCGGATGACCTCCCGGCAATACAAAATTACTGATCGGTGGCAGGGTTTCGTTCATCTTGTCGATTTCATTTTCCAGCAGAACGATATCCGCCTCAACAATTTCCGGAAGTTTACGCGATGGCGGTGCTTCAGCATCCACAGCCAATTGCGACTCCGCCGTAAACACACGATCCTGGATTTCTATCAGCATTTCCCGTGAGTGGGTATCGATTTCCTGATCCCGGATCAGACCTATGAAGGAATTGAGTTCGTCTAATGTGCCGTAAGCCTCAATCCTGTCGTGGTATTTGGGTACACGCTTTCCACCAATTAACGATGTCTCGCCTTTGTCACCCGTTTTTGTGTAAATTTTAAAATCACTACTCATTCGTTATTGTCTCCATTTTTTCATTCCTGGGCCTCCACTGCATAATCGGCCATGGTCATGATATTTTTATTTACTTCATCTGTTTCCACTTCGCCGTCTTTCAACCTGATGATGCGGTGTGCATGTCGGGCGATGTCTTCTTCGTGGGTAACAACAATAACGGTGTTGCCTTGTTTATGGATTTCTTCAAAAAGACCCATCATTTCGATGGAAGTTTTTGAATCGAGGTTTCCGGTGGGCTCGTCGGCAAGGATGATGGAGGGGTCGTTTACCAGTGCGCGGGCCACGGCAACGCGCTGCCGCTGCCCGCCTGAAAGTTCGTTGGGTTTGTGGTCCATCCTGTCGGTAAGTTGCACACTACCGAGTGCAACCTTTGCCTTTTCGAGGCGGTTGGCTTTGTTCACGCCGGCATAAACAAGCGGCAGTGTAACATTTTCTAACGCCGATTGCCGGGGCAACAGATTGAAAGTCTGAAAAATAAAGCCGATCTCTTTATTGCGGATTTCCGCCAGGCGGTTATCGTCCATCTTGCTCACATCCTTTTCGTTGAGGAAGTACTGCCCGGCGGTGGGCGTGTCTAAACACCCCAGGATATTCATCAGCGTGGATTTTCCCGAACCCGAGGCGCCCATCAGGGCCACATACTCGTTTTTATAAATGTTGAGCGTGATGGTTCGCAACGCCTTCACAATCTGGGTGCCTACCCTGTAATGCTTTTTGATGTCGATTAAGCGAATGATCTCTTGTTTTTCCATCGGTTTGTTTTTGGACTGATCAAAGGTAACAAAGTCTTCAACAATAAATCAAAGATTCAGGCAGAAACAACCCAAAAGTTTTTCGATTATTGTTTCGCAAATCATGCAAGACGAATTAATTATGCATGATCCGAATTGTAGATTTTCTATTATTGTCCTGATTTTTTGGTCAGGATCTTATACACCGCCGACAGATCCTCACGTGAATGGCCGTGCTGCTT
>JAGYLT010000281.1 GCA_018400545.1 Bacteroidales bacterium | reverse complement strand
GTTCTATCAAATATCAAACATTCCTCCTTAGCTCAGTTGGTTAGAGCATCTGACTGTTAATCAGAGGGTCGTTAGTTCAAGTCTAACAGGAGGAGCTTTAAATTCAAAGGCTTACAGAGAATCTTTCTGTAAGCCTTTTTTAATTCCACACACGATTCCGCACACAAAAAAGATGAGCTTGATCTTGCCGCAACGTTTTTTATTTCTCATGATTATCGAATCACCGGACAGGATTAGAAAATCACGCCTCAAAAAAAAGTCCAAATCCACCCTCAGAATGAATCCCGGGACGAAAATTTCCTATTTTTGCGAAAGACATAATTTAAACCAAATTTGTGAATTTGTTTAATCTCCCAATTATCTAATCTTTCAAAATGACAACAGGAAAAAAACTTTTGCCCCCCTTGCCAACAAGTTACTGCATCTACCTTTTAATTTTCAAAATTTTACCAGGGGTGCTACCATCTAAAAACTTTCCCAAATGATACATGAAGCATTTGCTCCCGGAGCTCGCATTGAGGCGCGTGGTGAAGATTTTTTAGTCTCCGACGTTGTAGGTAATCCAGATGGCTCACTCATCATTACCGCTGAAGGGATTAGTGAGTTGGTTAAAGGCCAAAAGTTTAAATTTGACACAAAAATTGATACCGATATCAGGCCGTTAGACCCGGCACAGACAAAGCTCATTCCGGATACGGATTCGGGTTATCGACGAACAAAATTATTTCTTGAAACACAGCTTCGCAACTCGACTACCTACAGCAAGAAAATTACCATAGCACATAAAGCCGCCTTCAACCTTTCAGAATATCAGCTTGATCCCACGATTAAGGCGTTTAAACTGCCTCGCCCAAGGTTACTGATTGCCGATGGCGTAGGATTAGGAAAAACCATCGAAGTTGGGATTTTCCTGGCCGAAATGATCAAGCGTGGAAAAGGAAAACGTATCATGGTGCTGGCACTGAAATCGATTCTGCGGCAATTTCAACAGGAGATGTGGGATCGCTTTGCCATTCCGCTTGTGAGGTTAGATTCACAGGGCATCGCCCAAATAAAATCGGAGCTACCTATCAACAAAAATCCTTTTGAGTACTACGATAAAACGATAATTTCAATCGATACCCTGAAAAACAACGCCAAATTCAGGCACCACATTGAAAAATCACACTGGGATATTATTGTAATTGATGAATGTCATACCGTGGCAAACATCAGCAGCCTCCGGGGTGATCTGGCCCAGTTTCTTGCAACCCGTTGTGAATCGCTTATGCTTACTTCTGCTACCCCACACAACGGGAAGAAAGAAAGTTTTGCCAACCTGATCAACATGATTGAGCCCACAGCCATACCAGGGGATGGAAACTACAGCAAAACTGATGTGGACAAATACTATGTACGACGTTTCAAACAGCATATTTTGGATGATCAGGTGCGGTCAAATTTTATGGATAGGGAGGTAATTCCAATTCATGCGGCACTTAACAAAACTGAAGAGGATTTTTTGAGCCTGCAGCAGCAAATCAAGTTTGATGCCCTTTCAACGCTGTTTGAACCGGGTGATGATGAGGGTAACAATAATGCTCCCAAAAAAGAAAAACGCGATCTCCTGTTTTCCATTGGTCTATTTAAAGCCTACATGTCTTCACCCATGGCTGCTATAAAAACCTTAGAACACCGCATTGAAAAGATTCAGGAAAACAAAGGTAATTCTGATCTTGCTGAAAATAACCTTTCTCTTCTGGGTGAGTTAAATGATAAACTCACAGAGATTATCAGTCATAATGCTGATTCGAAGTATGAAGCCTTGAAAAACAAACTCATCGATTTGGGATGGAACGGACGAAAGGCCGATGATCGAATCGTATTGTTTGCCGAACGGATAGATACCATTAAGTATCTTAAACAGCGATTAACGCATGATTTTGGCTTTTCCGAAAATTCCATTACTGAGTTTCACGGGGGATTCACCGATAGCGAGCAGCAGGAAATCATCGAAGATTTTGGTAAAAAGGATTCTGACATACGTCTGCTCATCACATCTGATGCGGGTTCACAGGGAGTAAACCTGCATTACTATTGTAACATCATGTTTAATTATGATATTCCCTGGTCGCTGATTACCCTTGAACAAAGGAACGGCAGGATCGACCGCTATGGGCAAAACAAAACGCCCTACATCTACTACCTGATTGCCAAATCAGAAACGGATGGCTTGAAAACGGATTTACACATTGTTGAAAATCTAACCAGGAAAGAAAATGAAGTGCACAATGCATTAGGTGATGCAGCATCTGTAATGAGACTTTACGATGTGAATGCCGAAGAGAAGAAGGTAGAAGAGAACATTGCCAGTCAAAATGAGGATTTCCTGTTGGAACACAGCGCCACAAATGATCTTGACCTTGATATGCTTTTCGGTGGGGAGACCGACATTACAGAAACAAAAATCGAAGCACAGCCCATCGAAGGAACCTTCTCGATTTACACGAGCGACAGTGATTATTATTACAATCTTGCGGAACAACTGAAAAGTGAGCGGCTGGTTGAATCCAATGATATTACCTTTGAGGATAACTCATACATGGAAATCCGGAACAACAAAGAATTGAACCGGGTATTGTATGACATTCCAAAGGCTGCGAAACCGGCTGTAAATGATATTTACCGGCTTTCCCTCGATAAAAACCTGATCCAGAAGGCCATTGAAGAAGCCCGCAAGAAAAAAGGCGAATGGGCTAAATTCCAGATGTTGTACGACCTGCATCCTGTGATCCGCTATCTGATGACCAAACTGGAAGCCAGTGTGGACAAAGATGTGGCGCTCGTTGCCAGGCTCAACAGACTTCCCGGGAAAACTGCCTGGTTTGTTTTACATGGCATGGTTGCAAACAATATTGGTCAGGCAGTTATATCCGACTTCTTTGTAATTCCCATGCGTATGGATGGTGGGTTGCATAAAAAACCACTTTTTTTTAAAGATTTTATTGCGGAGTTTAACCTTTCAGAAAACCTGCTCACACAACAAATGGATGATGTTTCATTAGAAAAGCTCAACAGTATTTTACCTGATGCCATTGAGTTTTCCAAAGAACTTCACATGTTTCAGGTTCAGCAGAAAATACAGCATCAAAAGGAACTTGACCTTGCTGTTTACCAGGAACGTTTGGACAACTGGCACCACCAGGCTACCCGGCAACTGGAACTGGATTTTGGGGATAAACCGGATTACGGTTTTTTTAAAAGAAGACTTGAAGACAAGGAGCGTGAGATAGAAACCATTATCAGCCGGTCGAGTCAGTATTACAAAGACCTGACTTCATTATCACAAGACCCTTACCTGAAAGTATTAGCTGTTTTTTACAACGATTGATTGCCATGATAAAATTCATAGAAAATAAAGGCGAATTTTTTGCTTCCAACTATTTCGATGAGGATTTTCCGAAAAAAGTAATCGAAAAAACCAATTATTCACAGGAGGCTGTAAAAGAGTTTCAAAAGAAAATCAGCGCGCTGAAGGATACTTTTTTCAGGTACAAGGTTAATTTTCTTGAGGGACGTTTACACATCAAAGATAAAATTACCGAAACCCATCATTTTCACACAAAGGTACTCAATGCACTGGGCTATCCCGGCGATAAGCCGCAATACAACGAATTATTCCCGGTGGACGAAAAAACCGTTCTTCCGGTCAGGCACAACCTTTACCGGGGTGACCAGCCGCACCTGATGA
>JAGYLT010000280.1 GCA_018400545.1 Bacteroidales bacterium | reverse complement strand
CCTTGATGGAAACGTCAATGTCCCCGGGGATTACCTGTTTGAGGAAATTGAACCGGGAACCTACGACTACACCGTAGAACTCGACGGATACATCACCGCCGAAGGCCAGGTGGAAGTTGTGGATCAGGATGTGGAAGAAACGGTGGTGCTTCAGGAAGATGGCCAGCACATTGCGCTGCTTGAAGGCTGGTCGCTGATTTCATCCCATCAAAACATCGAAAATCCTGACCTCATGGCCGTTTTCGATGATCAGGTGCAAACGCAGAACATCGTGATCATGGTGGGCAGTTCCGGCATTTTCTGGCCCGGATACAATGTAAACACCATTGGTGACTGGAATGCATATGAGGGATATAAAATCAAAATGCTTTCGGAAGATTTGCTGATCATTCCGGGTGATATGGTAGAAGACCGCACAGTTGAGCTTGAAGCAGGGATTTCTTATCTGCCCGTATTATCAGATGTGCCGTTGGATGCTGAAGCCATCTTCAGCCAGGTTAGCGAAAGCCTGCAATATGCTTTTGACCTTGTGAATGGAACAATTTACTGGCCCGAAGGAGAGATTTATTCGCTGGAAACATTGCAGCCGGGTTTTGCATATATTCTAAGTTTGACCACTCCCGGAACGGTTTCATTTGATGGAATTGACAATGCTGCACAGGGAAAAATAGCTGTTCGTCCGCAACCAAATGCTAACAAAGGAATCACCAATACGGGCGTGGTTCACCTGGTTTCCATCGCTGCTGATGCTTTGGCACAAAACCTTGCGGAAGGTGCATGGATTGGAGCTTACAACAGTGAGGGAACATGCGTGGGGAAATCTCAGTATCTGAATCCCGAAGAAAACCTCGGACTGGTAGTTTTTGGCGACGACCACACAACAGATGCACTGGACGGACTTTCCGAAGGTGAACCAATGATCCTGAAAATCATTGATCCTGAATCCGGTGAAACTACCCGGATAGAACCCGAATGGAATAACGCTATGCCTCAAAGCAGCAATTTTGCCGAAAATGGTTTATCAGCAGTTTCTTCATTCAAGCTGGAAGCATTGGCCATCGGAGAAAACAAAGCCGTTTCTTTGTCACTCTATCCGAATCCTGCAAGCGAAATAATCTATGTTACGCTGCAAAACCTGACCAACGGACATATCGAAATTATGAACCACACGGGGCAAAAGGTTATCGCGACAGGCATAAATGCCGATAAAAATGAAATAGACGTCTCGTCGCTTGCCCCCGGGGTTTATTTTGTAAAGCTGGCCAACAATAACTCGGTTCTTCTCACCGAAAAACTCATCATCAGGTAAATAGTGAATTTTTTCTTCATATTGAACTGTTCGCACCAGTGTGTGCGGACAGTTCAATTTTAGAGCTCCTGTGGCTGGTTACAGAAACTCCGTTCAGCCGAATTTCAAAAATATTCACTTCGATTTCACTTATTCAAACGTACCCAAAATTCAATTACAGATCATGAAACCAATAGCCAACATACTTAAAATCACTGCCTTTATTCTGCTTTTCATCACCACACAAACTCAGGCACAGCATGTTATTCTAAACGGCATTGACGCAGAAACAGTAAAAAAGAAAAAAGAACTAAAAAATGCCGGTTCCGGTGTTTTTGAACGCGAAAGTAAATCCTTTGAATGCGGCGATATTTTAGTTGACCCGCGTGACGGACAGGAATACAGTACCGTAGAAATCGGCGAACAATGCTGGATGGCCGAGAATATGAACTTCGGTGAGCAGATTCCATTGGAAGATGATATGGTGAACAATGGCATCGGCGAAAAATATTGCTACGATGATGATCCGGCCAATTGCGATACATACGGGGCACTTTATCAATGGAACGAAGTGATGCAATATACCACCACCGAAGGAATTCAGGGCCTTTGCCCCGACGGCTGGCACATGCCCACCGATGACGAATGGTGTATGCTGGAACTCGCCATCGATCCCACCATAAACTGCAGTGCCTGGTTCTGGCGCGGAACCGATGGCGGCACAAAACTGAAAGCCGGTGGAGACAGTGGTTTTGAAGCACTGCTGGGCGGATACATTTTTGCCAACATGACCTCCCTGCAAATGGGGGATTTCGGGTATTTCTGGACTTCAACACTATATAATGATACACGCGCCATCTTTCGTGCCGTTGGAGATGATTTTACCGGCATCCGCAGATTTTATAATTATGATTACTATGGCCAGTCCGTAAGGTGCATAAAAGGCGAAGGTGCAGAAAATTTCCCTCCTGATGTTCCGGAAAACCCAACACCTGAAAATGGTGCTACAGGGCAAAATATTAGTGTTGATCTTAACTGGGAATGCTCGGACCCGGAAAACGACCCACTGCTTTTTGATGTTTATTTTGGAACAGAAAGTAATCCGCCGTTAGTGGCAGAAAATTTTTCAGGGTTTATATTTAATCCCGGTCAATTGCAATACTTAAGAACCTATTACTGGAAAGTTGTAGCACATGACCCTCAGGGAAACTCAACCGAAGGACCTGTCTGGAACTTCACAACGGAAAACCTGGGTGGTATTTTTCAATGTGGCAACGTTTTTTTCGACCCGCGCGACGGCCGCGCATACAACACAGTATTAATTGGTGATAAATGCTGGATGGCCGAAAACCTTAATGTTGGTGAGCGGATTGATATGACGCAGACTATGACTGATAATGGTATCATAGAAAAATATTGCATTGACAATGATCCGGCCAACTGCGAATCATTTGGTGGTTTATACCAATGGGATGAAATGATGCAATATTCCACCCAGCAAGGTGTTAAAGGTATTTGCCCCGATGGGTGGCGGCTCGCTACCGATAACGAATGGAAAGAACTGGAAGGCAATGTTGATAGTGAATTTCCTGTGGGAGACCCTGAATGGGATAACTGGAGCTTCCGCGGATCGGATGTAGGAGGAAACCTGAAACAAACGGGAACCTCCAACTGGCAGGCACCCAACACGGGAGCCACAAACAGCTCCGGATTTAATGCGCTCCCGGGAGGCTATTCTACAGGAACCAGCTTTAATTCCCTCGGACAAATGGCCTGGTTCTGGACTTCCACGCAACACGATGCATCCAACGCGATTATGCGAGCCATGCATTATGCGCTGACAACCAACATGCGGAACGATTACTCCAAGAGTATCGGAACCAGTATTAGATGCATCCAGGGCTCACAAGCAGTAAATGAACCTCCTGCCACACCATCCAACCCTGTTCCACAAAATGGTGCCACAGGCCAGCCACTCGACATCCAGCTACAGTGGCAATGTTCCGACCCCGATGGCGACCCGTTGACCTACGATGTGTATTTTGGCACTTCAGCCACTCCACCGCTCGTGGCAGAGGGGATTGCTGAAAATAGCTACGATCCTGGAGTTCTGGATTATTATACCGAATATTTCTGGAAAATTGTTGCACACGACGACCATAACAACTCCACCGAAGGCCCGGTTTGGAATTTTACTTCTACCCAGTTGTTTTTTGAAGTTACTTTTAATGTGCAGGATAAAAACGGAACCCCGTTGCCAAATGCGGCTATTACGCTGGATGGTGAAACCAACGCCCCGGGTGATTATACTTTTGAAGTACCGGAAGGAACTTTCAACTACACAGTTGAACTGGAAAACTATTATCCGGAAACCGGCGAGATTACCGTTGTGAATGACCCCGTCGAAGAAACCGTTGTACTCACCGGAGAGCTGATCATCGAAAACTTTCCATTTA
>JAGYLT010000028.1 GCA_018400545.1 Bacteroidales bacterium | reverse complement strand
TTTGGCTTGTCCAAGTTGGGTGTTATTGCAGCTTTTTGATTGAGGAATCATTTTCATAACCCAGCCAGTAAAAGTTCACATCATACCGCCAAAGTTTGACAGCCTTAATCGAATCCGACTTTCCTGATAAATCGATACCACTTTCCTGATAAAAATTTTCGGAAGTCCCTTCATTGGGTTCCTCAAGAATTAATTCCGGTTTTTGCCTGATGAACAAAGTATCCGGATCATGATAATCCTTCCACACCGGAATTACCCGGGCTTTGGTTCCCCAGCTCACGGCCGGCGCCCAAACCCCGGCAATGGTTTTTCCTTCCCAATTGTATTGCTGCAAATATTCGTTTACCTTTTGTAATTCATACGTCCTGCCGGAATACGAATTAAAAATGAACCAACCATTCAACATAACGGCACCGGAAAGCGATAGAACCAAAATAGTTTTCAATTTGCGGTTTTGTTGAAATACCTGGAACAAAATAGATGACGAAAAAAAACCGGCTGATGCATAAAAGCTCAGCAAATACCTTTGAGGAAGATAAACCATACCCAGTTTATGCAGTTCAATGAAGAGCCATAATGCTCCAAAAATGATGATGAGACGATTGGGTAAGGTGGTTTCTTGTTTTTGAAAAATCCGGATTAAAATCACCATTGCTATCAGGAAGGCGAGCAAAAGTACGATGTTACACTGATCGATTACGATGGATGAGAAATTAAAATCGATGGTACCATATAAAATCTCCCAGGACTCAAATCTGCGATCAGTCTGCTCAAACATGATAAGGTTGTAAAAATCCTTGTTCGGCAGATACCATATAATAAGGTATAGCAGAAAAAAACCAGCCGAGAACAATGCAACCCACAAAACATCCTGCACATAACGCTTCAGGCCGATTTTCCGATCCAGAAATCTGAACAGATCAAAAACCAGCACCATCAGCGGCAACAAAAACATCAGGTACAAAAACTGAATTTTTAGTCCCCAGGCCACAAAAATCATGAGTGCGGATAAGAACAGAAATTTCCTTTTATGCGTGGCAAAAAATTTTGAAAGGAATACATAGCTGATCAGGACTGCCGAAACCGCCAGCATCTCCGACATGGCGTAATGCGAAAAATGAAATATCCTGAATTGTAAATATGTGGTCAGAATAAAAAAAACAGCAAACAGTTTTGTTTCCCGGTTCAGTGCCAGGATTGCCAGGCCCAGTAAAACACCGGCAATGGTAATCATCCTCGCAAGCCACAGCGATGGCCCCAGCACAAAAAAGAACGGGACACGAATCACATCAAACATAGGCCCCCGGATAAACGTGGTGTTTTCTTCCATCCCAAAATCACCATCATTTAAAAAATTCCTTATCTGCGCTGCATAAAGCCCTTCATCGGTCCAGGCACCGCGGGTGTGCACATCAACGCTTTTGTCCGGGTCGGCAGCCAAAAATGGCAAATGCGCCAGAAAAAGTAAAACTAATATCAGGAAAATGCCACTGATTTTCATATACCGGTATTTCAAAAAGCAAAATTAATGGATTATGATTATGGTTAGTTTTGCAGGCGTAAATCATGGAAAAAACAAGATCAAACGAAATTAAAACGTTCCTGGAAATTCTCGCCAGTGCAATCGGGAAAGGTACATTCCAGAAATGCACCCTGGGAAAGATGATTAGAAAAAGCCAGGATATTCAAAAGGTCACCTTCAGGCCGGTGGTTATTACCGGCAAAAAAATGCTTTCATTCACCTACCGGTACCCAACCAATGACATCACCAAAAACCATATGCCTCAGGAAATACCGGGAATTGTTGAATCTCTGCTCCTGGAAAAATTTCTTCAGGCCAACCTGTTCAGCACCGAAAAAGATGTGCAACTCATCATCAGCAAAAAGGGCAAAGCCACACTCAAATCCATGAAACCTTCCACCCCGGTTCTTGAACCTCTGTTTCACGACAGAATCAAGCAGCGGCTGATCGCTCCCGATGGAAAAAAATACCTGACCAGCCTGGGAATCACAGATCAGCAATTCCGGGTTATTCCTGCCATGAACAGCAAATTCAGGCAAATCAACAAATTCATCGAAATCATCAGTTCCGTACTTCCCGAGACACCACCAAAAAATGAATTCAGGATTGTGGACATGGGATCGGGTAAAGGCTATCTCACGTTTGCGCTTTATGATTATCTAACCAATTCCCTGAAATATCCAGCTAAAATCACAGGCATTGAACTCCGGGAGGACCTGGTAAAAAAATGCAACCGCATTGCCGAAGCTTCATCTTTCGATGGTTTAAATTTTGAAAAGTCAAACATCGGGGAATACAACCTGCCGGCCACCGACTTGCTCATTGCACTCCATGCCTGCGATACCGCCACCGACGACGCCATTTTTAAGGGCATCAAAGCCAATGCAAAATGCATTATTGTAGCGCCATGTTGCCACAAACAGGTCAGGAAATCCATGAGTCCGGGGCCGGAACTTCAGCCCATATTCAAGCATGGCATATACTTGGAACGCCAGGCCGAGTTGCTCACCGACGGAATTCGCGGTCTGATCCTGGAAAAATTCGGGTATAATATCAAAAGTCTTGAATTTATTTCTACTGAACACACGCCAAAAAATGTGATGATTATTGGCGTTAAATCAGGTCAAAATGTTGATAAGGACAAAATATCTTTCCGTATTGCGGAACTAAAAAGATTATTTGGCATTGATTATCATTATCTTGAACGCCTGCTCGAGGGTTATTAACAAATTGTTCACCCGGTAAATCGGCAAAAAGCCCTGCATATCTTTATTTATAGAACCCTCAGAGGTTATTAACAATTGTTGATAAAACCCCTTAATATCTTGTGAATTTCGAAGCCATAAAAAACTTGCTTTCCGCCGGCGGATGCACCTATATTTGTCTCACCAAGCGAGAGATAAAAGGTTTGTTTTGGAAAGCCGGCGGGAAGAAAGAAAATGTTGGCAACAACAAATTCGGAACTCCCGGGGTGAACAAAAAGGAAAGGCATTAGGTTGCCGGCCGGAAGGTTCACCAGTTCTTTGAGAGTTTGCCCGATGAAGCCCCCGATCTTCGGATCGACGGTCAGGTGTAACAGCCTGAACATCCGCAAGGAAGTTTTCATCAGGGACGTCAAATGCGGAAAGTACCCCGTGTACAGGAAACATGTGACGCTTCCAGGGAACCAGGATACCGCAAAGGCCTGACCGCAAGGAAAGGCAAGCAACACCGCAAGGCATTGCAACGGTATCAGGGCAATCAGGGAGGTTCTACGGAACCAACATACTGAAAGCCCGCTAACAAACAGCGATTCGGACCTGTAAAACCGGCAACGGGGTTACAACCGGATCAGGTTCGGGAAAGGGCATCCCGCAAGGGAAACCCGGAACGAACAACCATAATAACTGTAACTTGGCGTGGAAGAGCCACTATGGTGACTCCGAAGCGAACGGGAACTTAATCGAAAGATTGGGTTCCCGTTTTGTTTTTATACCTCCCCTATCCTATCTTTACCCAAAAAATTTCGCAGCAATTGTAACAATTTAAAATGATGTGTGTCACTTAGGTGAAAATCATGATGAAATTCGAAACTGGTAGTAAAATAGAGCATGCCGATTTGATTGATGCGTGCAGGATGAAAGACAGGCAGGCCATGGAAAAAATCTACGACCTTTATAGCCATGCCATGTTCAACACCAGCTACCGGATCGTAAAGAACCCGGCTGAAGCCGAAGACATCATGCAGGAATCGTTCATTGAAGCATTTGAAAAGTTGCATTTTTTTAGGGGTGAAGGCTCTTTTGGATCGTGGTTGAAACGCATTGTCATTAACAACTCCATCAACTATTTGCGAAAGCAAAAACCTACCACCAGCCTTGACAATGCAGAAACTGATCTGCCGGATGACGCAGCGGATGACAAAGCTTACTCAGAAAATCTTTTCTGCAGGCTCGAAGAGATCCGATCGGGCATGAAAAAGCTACCGGAAAACTACCGAATGGTACTTTCTCTCAACCTTTTGGAAGGTTACGATCATGAAGAGATTGCCGGAATTTTAAACACCAGCTATGGAAATGTGCGCACACGCTTTTCCAGGGCCAAGCAAAAACTGCTGAGCATTATAATGAACACAAGAGAAGAACAACAATAACAAATATTATCAACAAACCCGACCATGTCGTTTCTCGATAAAAAAATAAAAGACAACAGCGATTTTTTTGATGACCAGCCAATACCCGAAGGCCACAAAAAGCGGTTTACCAACCGGCTTGACAAGGTTCAGAAGGAGCAGATCAAGGCCGACCGGTGGCCGGGTATCCTTAAGATTGCCGCCGTTTTAGCTGTGCTGATTTCGGGATATTTTGTTCTGAGAAACATCTCGGTGGATGATTTGGATGGCAGCATGCTAAACCAGGTTACCGAGATTAGTCTGGGAACAGAAATCGAAAATGTATTTGCCTACTATGACGCGCTTTCGGCACAAAAAATTGAACAGATTGACGAGATCGCGCCAAACAGCACCGAAGCATCGCGAATAAAACAAATAGCCCAAAAGAAACTTCAGGAACTGGATGCCAGCCTCGCTGAAATCGAAAAAGAATATGCAAAATATCCGGATAACAAAAGGCTAAAAGCTGCACTTATCAACAACAAGCGCAAGAAAGCCGAGATTATGGACAACATCCTGAAACAGGTTGATGAAGCCACAGCGAATTCAGAAATCCGGAATCTGGAATTAAAAATGAACACAAATCCATAAACCTATTTCCATTATGAAAATGATAAAAATGATCACAGGAATTTTCACCCTGGCGCTGCTACTGCTTCAGGTAAGTTTTGCTCAAGCCGATGAGGTGGAACGAACACTCGCACAACAAAAATTTGATGTAAACAGCAATGCTTTGCTTTCGGTGGAACATAAATTTGGTAAACTGAAATGCACAAACTGGGACCAAAAAGCCATATCGGTAAAAGTTATCGCTTCGGTGAATGCAACCAGCGTGGAGAAAGCAAACAAAATAATCGATAAAGTAAGCATTAAACTGGAAGGCAACCGAAATGAGGTTCGTGTGGAAAGCGATTTTAACGAAAAAATATTTAACAACGGCAAAAACAACCTGACCATCAACATCGAAATTATGATACCGGAGTCGGTGAGGCTGGAAATTGACCATCAGTTTGGAAATGCCTACATAGAAAAAGTTTCAGGCCAATCATCCATCAGTATCCAGTACGGATCAATTGAAATTGGATCGCTGGCTTCCGATAACAATGATGTGGAAGTGAGTTTTGGAGAAGCCCGTATCGACCAAATCGGATCAGCCGATGTTGAGATTGCTTATTCAACGGCCACCATTGGCGAAGCTTCGGAATTGAGCATAGAATCAGAATATTCAACGGTTTCGATTGCCGGAGTACGCAACCTTGAGATCGAAAATGAAGGTGGTAATGTAACTGTTGATCGCGTGGATGAGGTTGATCTTTCTTCAAATTTTTCAGAATTTAAGATCAGCTACCTTGGCAGGATGATGGAAGCAGATACTGAATATGGCAGTCTGAAAGTCCATCGAATTTCCGCTGAGTTTTCCAAAATTAGTGTGGTAAATAGTTTTGATCATCAACGCTCAACTTCGAAAGTGATGTCTCCTTCAGCCTTGAAGCAAACATGGAGTTTTGTGATCTGGAATATCCGGGTGGTCAGGCGAACTCTCGGAACGCATTATTGAGCCTACCGAAAATATTATCGCGGTACATTTGGCAGCGGTACCCAAAGTCCACCGTAAAAATCGAAAGTTCCTTTGGAAACGTTTCCATTGATATGTAAATAATAATAAACCAAAAATAAAACATGATGAAGATGAAAAACTTGAAAAATTTACTGGGAATATCAGCCATTACTTGTGCTACAAGGATAGCTGATAATGCCTTGCTCAGTGGGGCCGCGGCGTAAAAGGAAACGGAATGTGGTTAGTCAGAAAGGAATGTCGGGAATTTTTCAGAAATAAGCCTGAATTGTTCTGCAGATTTATTCATTAGCTGTGGATCATCAACCAAAGTGGTCGTAAAAGCCGATGAGAACCTGCTCGAAAAAATCGAAACAGATGTTAGCGGCGACAAATTGAAAATCGATATCGACGGAAGCATTTCCCGCTCAACAACAATGGAAGTTTATGTAACTGTTAAAAACCTGCATGAAATCAGGGTAAATGGTTCGGGTGATGTGGAATCTGAAAACACCATCTCCGGCATTGGGCTCGATGTTGGAATAAATGGGTCGGGCAACATAGAATTGGATTTGGATATGAAAAATGTTTCGAGTTCGATTAGTGGATCAGGAGATATGGAACTTTCAGGTGTTAAAGGCGATTTTAATCTCAAAATCAATGGCTCCGGAAGCTTTGACGGCGACGACATGCAATTGAATTTTTGCGGGATATCAGTTATGGGTTCCGGTGATGTTGAGTTGACCGGATCAGCAAACGAAGTTGAAGTAACATTGTCCGCCTCCGGAGATGTTAACCTCTATAACCTAAAAGCTCAGGATGTTACGGCAAAAGGCAACGGGTCAGGTGATATTGTGGTTTCTGTTTCAGGCAATTTAAAAGTCAGGCTAAACGGATCCGGTGATTTGACCTACAAGGGTGAACCCAAAACTGTAGATGTATCCACCTCAGGATCAGGCGATGTTTATCACAGATAATTTTAAATCTTTAACCTAACAAATTCATTATGATGAAACCGGCAACAACTTTAGCCATTATGATATTACTATTCACAACATTTACCTCAGCAGGGTGCATGTTTATGGATGGCGTTGATGGCAACGGAAATGTAATTAAAGAAACCCGCGAAACCGGATCGTTTAGTGCTATCAATGTTAGTGGGGCATTTAATGTTATCCTTACCCAGGGAGATGCGGAATCGGTTACCGTTGAAGCGGATGAAAACCTGCACCCCATCATCAAAACAAAGGTGAAAGGGAACATGCTCCATATTAACGCAAAGGAAAATATTGGGTGGGCAAAAGCATTAAACATTTATGTCAGTTTTAAATCCCTGGACGAAATCGATATTTCCGGGGCTTGCGAGCTTAAAGCAACCAACAGTTTAGCTTTCTCACGATTGAACCTCGAAGCCAGCGGTGCATCGGAGATTGACCTGGATTTAACCGCAGAGTTTATCGGGTTTGATTTCTCAGGAGCCAGCGAAGCTAAGTTTTCGGGAAAAGTTCGCGAATGCAATTTTGAAGTTTCGGGCGCATCCGAAATTAACGCCTACGATCTAATTGCGGAAGAAATAGAACTTCAGGTAAGCGGCGCTTCTGATGCGAAACTGCATGCCACCGAATCTCTCAGGGTAAATGCCAGCGGCGCGTCATCAGTAAGGTACATTGGAAATCCCAATGTTGACAGCAACGTTAGCGGCGCCGGCTCCGTAAAAAAACGGTAGAAAAAACGCATGAAACATAAAAGCATGGATTCACCCCGGTTTCCATGCTTTTTCTTTTTTTACCATTTGCTCCCACCCCACCTTTGGTCTGACATCTGCCTGAAATATCTTCGTTCTTCCCGCTTTTTATTGCCTGCTTTCTTCTAACTACTCCTTACATAAATCCCGAATCTCCTCACCGCTCACTGCCTCCAGTATAAAATCGCATTATACCACTGGGCCTTGTAATCCGGATCCCGCTGCAACTCATAATCGTTGACAGTAAAAGGGTTTATTGCACGAATGAAATCAAAGGTCTGGTAAACCCGGTTGCCCTGTTCGCCATAAATCCATGTTTCGATATCGGTACGTCGGTAAACCTGGCTGGGCTTTCCAAAGATGATGTAAATCATACCGCGGTCGGTTTTCCAGCCTTCCTTATGCGATGTGAAGAATCGGTTGGCATCCACAACACGGGCATAATAATTTTCGATCAGTTCCTTTGCACGCTCTTTGCTGCCCGCCGTTTCAATCCAAAAACTATCCACCGCCTGCTTAATGTCAGGGGCATTCATCAGTTTTTCAAATTCTTTATTTGAAGTAAGGTATCGCAGGGCTGGCGCCATCAGTTCAGGCCTGCGGATATCCGGGTAATAATCGTGAAATCGAAACAGCGTGATTCCACCCTGAGATGAAGTGTCGGCGCGAAACTGATAGAAGCCTTCTTTGGCAATCTGCATTGTTTCCGTGATGCCATTTTCAACATTTACAGTAAAACTATTTTCTGGGGAATTGTCGTGAACCTGGGGCCTGGCCTGCGAAAAAGGTGGTGCAGCAACGGGAAAATCCAGGTTGTAGTAATTCACATACAGCTTACTGAGGTCCTGATTGCCGCATTTAACGGCAAATTTGTCCTTCCACGAAATCCAGTTGTTTAATAAAACTTTTTCATGCTCATCCTGCGGCAGAAAATTCTGGGCACTAACATAGCTGCGCTTATCCACCTTAGCCGGATATAAAATGTAATCATCTGCATTCAGGTCGTTAAACCTGATTTCCAGCAGATAATCTCCCGGGGTGTATGCCTTCACGGCAAATTCAAGATTAAGTATTTCCGGATTTTTATAAAAGAGGCTGTCGGAAAGGATGAATGTATTCTCATCCAATATTTTCGAACTTTCATAATCATCGAAAAGCTGATACGAAAAACTGTAATTCGATCTGAAATAGTCCTTGCCGGTAGGTTGCACATATTTTAGTGCAGCAGTACTATAGTTCAGGTAAACCCTTGTAATGCTGTCGTTTTCATGAAAAACACGATAACCCTCAATTTGCAGAACCGAAGCCGCATCATAGGTAGCAGCCAGATTGGTGTAAGTGATCTCGTTTGTGGTTTTGCAGGAAAACAAACCAAAAAAAAATAAGAATATTAAGGTAATTCTGGAAGTCATCGATAAAGTTTTTTTTTTAATAAGGTCTTGTTTTAAAGATTGAAAAAATATTACAGCCTGGTATCGTCATCATTATTTATCAACGTCTCCGGAAGCGCTTTGTTGGTTTTGGCTCCCAACTTCCTGATTTTCTCCGCCCGCGAAACCAGATTGCCCCTGCCTTCTGAAAGTTTCCCAATGGCCTGATCATAGGATTTCCGGGTTGCATCCAGCTTTTCGCCTATATCAGTCATATCCTTTGCAAACCCAACAAACTTATCGTAGAGCTTTCCGCTTTCCCTGGCAATTTCCATAACGTTCCGATTTTGAAATTCCTGCTGCCAAAGGCTCGAGACCATCTTCAGGGTTGCAAACAGGTTGGTGGGCCCGATGAGCAAGACTCCCTTTTCATACGAAAAACCCCAAAGACCGGGATCCGATTTCACGGCGGCCAGGAAAGCCGGTTCCACAGGCATAAACATAATCACAAAATCCAGGCTGTTCAGGCTGTAGATGTGCTGATAATTTTTTACAGCCAGTTCCTCCACGTGTTTTTTTACTGACAACACATGACTTTTCAGGGCCAACTGCTGTTCCTCTTCCGAATCCGCTGAAGCATATTTTTCATAGGCCGTTAGCGAAACTTTCGAATCGATCACCACATTTTTATTTCCCGGAAGGTTCAACACCACGTCGGGCTGCAGCCGCCGGCCATCATCCGAACGGAAAGCTTTCTGCACAAAAAATTCGCGATCGCGCTCCAGGCCTGATTTTTCGAGGATACTTTCCAGGATCAGCTCGCCCCAGTTTCCCTGGGTTTTGCTTTGCCCCTTCAGGGCATCGGTAAGGTTCTGGGCATCCGTGCTCACCTGCTTGTTCAGTTCCGACAGCCGTTTTACTTCTTCTTTTAGCGAAAATCGCTGCTGAGATTCCTTATCGTAGGTTTCTACCACCTTCTTTTCAAAATCCGAAATTTTTTCGCCGAGTGGCTTAAGCAGTGCTTCTATCTGGTTTTTGTTTTGCTCGGTAAACGTCCTGCTCTCCTTTTGCATGATCTCGCCAGCCAGCGATTTAAACTCAAAAACAAACTTCTGCCTGATCTCCTCCAACTCCTTTTTTTGTCCTTCCAGCTTTTCCCTGAGATTCGTTAAATTTGTTTTTGCTTCCGAAAGTTCGGCATTCAAACCAATTACCTGATCCCTGTTTTTTGCAAGTTCGGTTTTCAGTTCGGAATTTTCAATCGCACTGCGTTCGATCTCCCCGGCTTTCATCTTATGATCAACCGACAGTTCATTGATTTTGAAATTGAGAGCGTCAACCCTTTCATCATTTTTATATTTTCCCCGCACCATCAGCCATGCCAGTAAAAACCCGGCTGCAAAACCCGCTATCAGAATGATCAATTGTGTAATTATTTCCATACAGTTCAAATTTTGCCATAAAAGTAGAAATTCTCACGCGCACCACCATTGATTGTTGATATCCGGTTTGGTTTTTGTAAAATACGCTCGTTTGATCTTTTCAACATTGATTGTTTTCCCGCAGATAACTTGCATAGAATAATTACTGCATCTTCCATTGATTTGCATATCAGAATATCGTTCACCCAATTAATGTCAATCTCAATTGGCAGAACTATCAAAAATCGTAACTTTACCAAATCGGACTTCAAACCATAATCGTTATGACACTATCCAAACTATTGCTGATCTTCGTTAGTTTACTGCTGACAGCAGATATGCAGGCTCAGGGAAACTATTATTCTCCAGCCGAAAACTATGGCGGAAAACAGGCACTTAAAGAATTGCAAAAACTTGAAATGGTTTATCCTGTATCAGCAATTGAGGCCAGAGATGAAGGTGATGTAACGCTTAAATTTACAATTACCGAAAGCGGTAAACCTGATCATATTCAGGTTGTAGAATCCGTGTCAGAATCCCTTGATAAGGAAGCGCTCAGATTGCTAAACCTCTTGCTTTGGACACCAGCCCGCAGCAAAGGCGCCAACATGAGTATGGAAATGGAAACCACGTTTAAATTTAAAATCAAGAAATACCGAAAAACCGTAAAACACCGTGGTTACGACCAGATTGAATATCCGTTTGAACCGGTTGATAAATCGCTGACCATTTATGAACCCAAAGCGCTCGATTCGTTGCCAAAACCCATCTACCCCAATGGCGACATGGATTTCAGCCAATTTATTATTCAAAACCTCAACTACCCGGATGCCGCCATCAGGCAGGGCATTTCAGGCACTGTGGATATGTTTTTTGTGGTAGAACCATCTGGAAATTTTACCAATTACAAAATTGAAAATGGGGTTGGCGCCGGCTGCAATGAGGAAGCCCTGCGTTTGTTGAAGTTGCTGCAATGGTTCCCGGGAATTAAAAACGGAAAAGCGGTGCGGACCGCAATGAAGCTCAGCATCACCTTTAATATAAAGGATTCTGAAAACATGAAGTATGTTCCGGCAAACAACGCTAACCAGATTTAAACAGCAAATTGGAAAATGAAAAAAATCGGACTGCTTTCAGACACGCATGGCGCTTTACCCGAAAAAACCTTTGATTTTTTTAAACCCTGCGATGAAATCTGGCACGCCGGCGATATTGGCAAACCGGAGGTGTTGGATACCCTCGAAGCCTTCAGGCCTGTGAAAGCCGTATTTGGCAACATCGACGGAAATGACATCAGGATGCGCACCACCGAAATCGTTTCCGAAACCATTGAAGGGGTAAAAATGAGCATGATCCACATTGGCGGATATCCGGGCAGGTATCAACCCAAAGCCCGGGACCTGATCATGAAAGAAAAGCCCAAACTTTTTATTTCAGGGCATTCCCATATTTTAAAGGTGATGTTCGATAAAAAACACCAGCTTCTGCACATCAATCCCGGCGCTGCAGGAAATGCAGGCTTGCACCAAAAAATAACCATGGTGCGTTTTGATGTGAAAAATGGGGAAATAAAAAATCTGGAAGTCTTCGAAAAGGCCCGCAAAAAATAACCCTACCGCAACCTGTTGGCTGAACGGATCAACTTTTCGTCTTTACGAATGTTGTAATTTGCAAGGAAAAGCAAGATAATGCTGATGAGCGGAAATATGGCTCCAATCCCGTACTGTGATGTTGCCCCGGTTTGTTCTTCAAGGATGGTGGTGTAATAAAAAATTCCTCCCACAAGCAACACATTCAGGAATATACTCAGATTGTTGAGCCTGATTTGTGAGATGCGCTTCCTGAATCTAAATATGGAGATGAAAATTAAAATTACGATAACGAGTTGTCCGCCTGACAAAGGCAGTGTGAACCATTGTTCGAACTTCAGGTTTTCCATCGACATGTCGTTGAATGGCTCCGGTGATAGTTCCTTTATCATATGCAGAAAAAACTTCAGGTAGCTGGTATCTGAAAGATAGGTCGCAATCGGGAAGAAAAAAATTAACACTCCGGCAACAATGGCCAGAAACATAAAAACAGATTGAATTCGTTGAAGCATAGCGTTTTATGATATTTATCGTTTAAATCCGGTGCAAATATAAAAGGATTTATCCGAGGCTATGGCCCAAAATTTACATGAAATAATAATGTTTTTTTTCGTTAAAAAATTCACAGTTTCAGGAAAGTTGTATATTTGCGCTCTCAAAACGCCGGAAATCATCCGGTTATCTCACAACAAAAGTTTATTTCCTTAAGTATTTCATTTAAAAATTTCATATTTCGCTCTTAAACAACTGTAAGCTTAAAATGCATCAAATTCTCGCTGCATTAAACGTTTAACCTGTTCCACCGGAGCAGAAGAATAAAAATCAGCAAAATTTTCATCAATAAACTGAATATGTGCCATTACTTGCATGTATGATTTATGCGAAACAAAATTAAATCCAGATGTACGATATCATAGAATTGAACGGAAAGCTGTTGACCGAATTAAAGCAGATAGCAAAAGAACTGAATATCCAGAAGATCAACAACCTGAAAAAGCAGGACCTCATCTACAAAATCCTGGATCATCAGGCATTGAACCCAAAAACAAAGCAGGAAAAGCCTGCCGCTAAAGCACCGGAAAAAAAAGAAGAAAAAGCTGAAAGCCAAAAAACAGCCAGGGGCAGGCGCAGAAGAATAAGTGCCGAACCCAAGAAAGAAAAAATTGCTTCCAGCATTGTTACAGATGAGGAAGAAAAATCAAAAGAAACGAAAGAACCACCAACGAAGGCTGAAAAACCGGAGGAAGAAAAGCAAGAAAAACCTGCATTTCAGCCCCGAAGAGAAGATCCAAAGCCAAGGCAAAGTCGCCAGACTGATCAGGATTCAGGCAGAGACCATCCGCCCAGGGACAGGAGAGACAAGGATCACAGGCAACGGCAGGAAAACGATGACCGCACCAAAAGAGCTGAACAGCAAAAACAAAGAAACAATATTGTTTTCGATTTTGACGGCGCTGTAACCAGCGAAGGTGTTTTGGAAATTATCCAGGACGGGTACGGATTTTTACGTTCTTCGGATTACAATTACCTCAACTCACCGGATGATATTTATGTATCACAGTCGCAAATTAAACTGTTTGGACTAAAAACGGGCGACAATATCCGTGGGCAGATTCGTCCGCCAAAAGAAGGCGAGAAATATTTTCCGCTGGTTAAGGTAGAACAAATTAATGGACGTGACCCAGAAGAAGCCAGAGACCGGATACCTTTCGACTTTCTAACCCCGCTTTTTCCGGAAAAGAAATTCAACCTGACAGGCCATCCCAACGAAACCGTTTCAACCAGGGTTATCGACATGTTTACCCCCATTGGGAAAGGCCAGCGTGGACTGATCGTTGCGCAGCCGAAAACCGGTAAAACTGTACTGCTGAAAGAAATCGCCAACGCCATAGCTTACAACCACCCGGAAGTATATATGATGATCCTGCTCATTGATGAGCGCCCGGAAGAGGTTACTGATATGGCGCGTAGTGTGAAAGCCGAAGTGATCAGCTCTACATTTGACGAACCTGCCGAACGACACGTAAAAATTGCAAACATCGTACTCGAAAAGGCCAAGCGCCTCACAGAATGCGGCCATGATGTTGTGATCCTGCTCGATTCGATTACGCGGCTGGCACGTGCCTACAACACCGTTTCGCCGGCATCGGGCAAGGTGCTCTCCGGCGGTGTGGAAGCCAATGCCCTGCACAAGCCAAAACGATTTTTTGGTGCAGCACGCCAGATTGAAAATGGCGGATCGTTGACAATTATCTCGACTGCCCTTATCGACACCGGATCAAAAATGGACGAGGTTATTTTTGAGGAATTTAAAGGTACAGGAAACATGGAACTCCAGCTCGACCGCAAATTGTCGAACAAGCGCATCTACCCGTCCATCGATATTGTTGCCTCCAGCACCAGGCGCGACGACCTGCTGCTTGACAAAGAAATGTTACAACGCATCTGGATTCTAAGAAACCACCTTGCTGACATGAACCCGGTTGAGGCCATGGAATTCCTGAAGGACAAACTCAGGTTTACCCAAACCAACGAAGAGTTT
>JAGYLT010000279.1 GCA_018400545.1 Bacteroidales bacterium | reverse complement strand
CCGGACAGATTTTGGCTGACCAGGTGGAATCCAACACCGTACGATGTCCGGATGCTGCGGCTGCACAAAAGATGATTAAGATGCTCGAAGGCCTCGCCGCTGAAGGTGATTCCATTGGTGGGGTTGTGGAATGCAGGGCTACCCGCGTTCCCGTGGGTCTCGGAGATCCTGTTTACAACAAGCTTAGCGCTGAACTTGCGGGCGCCATGATGGGCATCAATGCCACCAAAGGTTTCGAGATTGGTTCAGGTTTTAAGGGGGCACAGATGCGTGGTTCGATGCACAACGATGCCTTCCTTTCGGAAGGAAACGGGGTGCGGACTGCAACCAACAATTCCGGTGGCATACAGGGCGGCATCTCCAATGGTGAGGATATTGTTTTCAGGGTGGCTTTCAAAGCCCCGGCATCCATTTCCAAAAACCAGCAAAGTGTGGATAAAGATGGTAAAGCCATAAAGCTGTCGGTGAAGGGCAGACACGACCCGTGCGTGGTGCCGCGTGCCGTGCCTGTGGTTGAGGCCATGACAGCACTGGTGATTGCTGATCATTTTCTGCGTAATAAAGTTTATGCATCGTTTAAATAACAAAAAGATTAAAATATTCTCAGTATGAAACTGATATTAAAAATTCTGGGTGTCCTTATTGCGATTGTGATCCTAACCATGGTGGCCATTCCTTATTTTTTCCGCGATCAGATTGTTGAAGTGGTGAAGGAAGAGATCAACAAAAACGTCAATGCCAGTGTGGATTTTGCCGATTTTAACCTGTCGCTGTTCCGGAGTTTTCCGAATTTCGACTTCAGGCTCGAAGGATTGTCGGTGGTTAACAAAGCCCCGTTTGAAGGAGACACCCTGGCGCATGTTCCCGAATTCAGCCTCACCCTCGACCTGATGAGTGTGATTCGCGGAGAGGATTATGAGCTTAAAAAAATTGTGATTAACCGGCCTGTGGTAAATGCACTGGTGAAAAAGGATGGTGCCGCCAACTGGGATATCGCCGTGGAATCGGAAGCCGGGCCAGAAACCGAAACCGGGCCGGAAAGCGAAAGTTCGCCTTTTGTGATCCAACTGAGAAGTGTGGAAATTAATGATGCCACCATTGTTTACGACGATAAAAGTCTGGTAACCTACGCCCTGCTCGAAGGGGTAAATCATGAATTGAGCGGAGATTTCACACTGGATTACACCACGCTGAGCACGTACACGGCCATCGGCAAACTCACCGTAATTTATGATGGCGTAAAATATTTGAATAAAGTAGATGCCGAACTGGATGCTGATATTGGCGCCGACCTGGCGAATTCGATTTATAAGCTCGAAGATAACGAACTCAGACTGAATAACCTGTACATCGGTTTCGACGGAACGGTGGGGATGCAGGAAAACGGAGATATCAACCTGATGCTGACCTACTCCTCCAGGAAATCCGGTTTCAGAAATTTCCTGTCCATGATACCGGCCATGTATGCCACCGACCTGGAAGGCCTCACAACTTCAGGAACACTGGCTATAACCGGGAATGTAAAAGGGATTTATAACGAGGAATCCTATCCGGCTTTTGCATTTAAATTGCTGGTTCAGGACGGATTTTTCCAGTATCCCGATCTGCCCAAAGCTGTTGAAAATGTAAACATCGAAACCCGGATCGATTATCCCGGTGGTGATTTTGATAACATGACCATTGATGTTCCGGTATTTGAAATGACCATGGCAGGTAACCGGCTTTCTGCAGCACTTCTGGTGAAAAAGCCCATGACCGACATGGATTTGAATGGTGAGGTGAATGGCAACATGGATTTATCGAAAGTTAAAGAATTTTATCCGCTGGAAGAAGGCGATGAGCTTTCCGGAGTGATTACGTCCAATGTATCTTTCGAAGGAAAAATGTCGGCACTGGAAGCGGAGATATATGATGAGTTTAAGTTTATTGGTTCCGTGCTTCTTGAAAATCTGAACTACAACACCTCAATGTTTTCTGAAAGCGTTAACATCCGTAAAGCACAGTTAAACTTTTCTCCGGAGTATCTCGATCTGGTCAATTTTAGTATGAACCTCGGCAAGAATACATTTTTTGCAAATGGAAAAATCGAAAATTTTATGCCTTATGTGCTGGCCGACGGAACACTGACCGGAAATCTGCAGACCACATCAACATACCTGAACATATCTGACCTGATGCCTGAAGAATCTGAAGAATCTCAAGTATCGAAACCTGCTGATGAAACTCCAGATGAATCTGTTTTGGATACTTCCTCATACGGAATTATTGAAATCCCGGAAAATATAGAATTTGCGCTATCAGCAGATTATAAGGAAGTGATTTATGATGAGATCGTTTTAAAAGACATCAAAGGAAAATTGCTTGTTAAAGATCAGGCGGTTAACCTCAAAAATCTCAACATGAATGTGCTGGATGGATCTGTGCAGGTGAACGGAAAATACGATACAAAAGATCCCGCGAAGCCTTTGGCAGATATGGGGATTAAGCTTCAGGGAATCAACATCAAGGAAGCCTACAACACCTTTGGCGCAATTGAAAAGTTTGCTCCTATTGCACAAAAAACCGATGGCACTTTTTCAACTTCGTTTAATCTGAACACCCTGCTGGATGAGGAACTGATGCCGGTTTACAGCTCGATGAACGGCGGTGGAAATTTAAGCACTTCGCAAATCACCCTCCAAAATGTGAACTCCATCAACAAACTGGCTGATGCCCTGATGATGCCCGACCTGAAACGACTGTTAATTTCACCGGTGAACCTGACCTTTGAATTTATTGATGGAAAGCTACATGTGAAGCCGTTTGATATCAAATTCCAGGATATGAAAGCCAATCTGGGCGGGTGGACATCTTTTGATCAGGCCATCAACTATGATATGGTGCTGACTGTTCCGCGCGATAATTTCGGCGGGCAGGCCAATGCGGTGCTGGATAATCTGGTGTCTGAGGCCAATAAAAGGGGCACCAATTTCAGCCTGGGAGAAAATGTGAACGTGAAAGCGGCCATTACAGGAACTGTTACTGATCCAAAAGTGAATGTTTTGCCGGGCGAAGGATCAGGGAAAAATATGGTGGACGACCTGAAGAAGAAAGCGCAGGAAGAGCTCAAAAAACAAAAAGAACGGTTAGAAGAAGAGGCCCGCAAAGAGCAGGAGAAAAAGAAAGCCGAAGCCCGCGCCGAAGCCGATAAGATAATTGCTGATGCCGAAAAGCAGGCCAACAAAATCATAGCTGAAGCCCAAAAGCAGGCGGATGCCATCAACAAAACGGCACAGGAATCTGCTGAAAAGGTGAGGGAAGAAGCCCAAAAGCAGGCTGAGAACATTATGTCCGAAGCCAAAAAGAAAGGCCCACTGGCGGAGCTGGCAGCGAAAGCTACTACCGAAAAATTGCTCAACGAAGCCAATGAACAGGCCGGTAACATCGTTAAGGAGGCCAATGAAAAATCGGAAAATATTTTGAAGACTGCGCGTCAGCAAGCGGGTAAAGTTAAAGCTGATGCACAAAAACGTGCGGATAAATTGCTGGAATAGTTTTATATTAGGCCTTTATTTCACAGGCATTCCAGGGGTAATTTTATGGGAATTGTAAGGAAAAGTTCATTTAACCTATAATATCAAAAAAAATCGTGTTCCATTGCCACGTCCTTCTGCCAAAGGCATTCCTTCGGAAAGGGCGTGGATTTAAAAAGCTGAATCACAAACGTTTAAAAATCCTGAAAAATTTTTAAACTAATAAAATGAAATTTTTCAGGATTT
>JAGYLT010000278.1 GCA_018400545.1 Bacteroidales bacterium | reverse complement strand
CAGATATTTATAAGATAATCGGCGTTTAGTGCAACCACCCCAAATTACCGGCCAGTATCCAAATCCGCAGCAAACCATACTGACAACGATTTGCTTACCCGCTCTACATCGCCCACCAACCGAAAAACCGATATGGTAGCTCCCGAAATGGCATCTATGTCGTGACCGACACGGAGGGGTTTTTCATCGTTGAAGCCCACAAATTGCTTCAGCCATCCTTTTGCAGACACTTCGTAGCCGTGGGTGGCCTGGTAATTAAATACCTTCACCAGCCTGACCTTCATTTGCACATCGAACAGGATGAAATAATCAAAATACTCCGCGTTCCCCGAAAACCCATCGGGGGCCGGGGCAGCACAGCCTCCGCCCCGGCAGGTTTCCACCCGCCCCACATACACGTATTTAGCAATGGGATGGTTTTCGTCCTGATGATTGACAATAAAAACTTTTCCGTTGATTATATTTTTATGTTTCCAATTGAAAACCGTATCTTCTTCAATGCTGAAATTGGACGTATTGTTGATTTTTTTAATTTCCCGTTTTAGAGAGCCCGACGGGAAATCAATAGGTTTATGGCCAATGGACAAAAGGATTACCGACAGCAAATATGCCAGAATGAAAGGGTATTTCATGATTTTGGTTTTTTAAAACATGACGCCAATACCGGCATTAAATACGGTTTTTGTTTCATCTTGCCCATCTGCATTTATGAACTGGACATCCGTCTTAACCACAGCTCCGGAGGTCAACTTCCATGTTAACCCTGTTGTGACGATCTGCCTGTTGTTGCTTTGTTGTTTTGCGATGCGTTCTTCAACTTTATGCTGAGTATCCAGGGTTTCGTACCTGATAAAAGGGATTAACGAGGTTTTTGACTGGGGGAAAAGCCTCAAAATATTGTACCCAGCCTCCAGGTAAAATCCTGTCAATGCGCTACCCAGATCATTGGGCGATCCGGGTTCTCCTGTAAAATAATTGTATTCAAATGTATTGGTGAGTCTGGTAAAATAGTATTGCCCCCTGAATTGAAAGCCGATGATGGAATACCTTGCATCAAGTCCTGTCATAGCAACACCAACAACAGAGGAATCGGCTAGAGCCAATGCCCCTTCTTCATCAGTAGGAATCCCATCGTACAAAGTGCTTTGGGTTTTTCCGAAATATCCTGATAAACCAATATTTAAACCGCGAATTCCATAATATTCAATTTTTCCGGTGTAATTAGGTGTGCTGATGAATGATTCGGCACCTTTCTGACGGCCTTTCCTCAGTCCGTTAGACCCATTCAACCGGGGCGCACCGTCGTAACCGTTAAATCCATTCACCAGGTATAGCTGATATCGTAGCCGTGCCGGGAAGATATTTCCGCTGGCCCCGATGCCAATTTCACGCCATGTGGTAGGAGCAATGTATTTGTCAATCCATGGTCTTTCAACACCATTAAAGGTGGTAGGTTCGTGATATTCATTAATTATTCCCATTGGCACCAGAAGAAGCCCGGCTCGTAAATTTATGAAGTTGTTGAGTTTGTATTGCAAAAATGCCTGTTCAACATATACTTCCTTTACATGCTCAAATTCCAGTTCGGTGATGAAACTTACACGCTCAGAAAAATCATACCCAAACAGTAATACAATGCGGTGAACATCCAAAACACCATTTTGCCGGAGGCTATTTTCAAAAGGCTGGTTGTAGTGAACCTCGCCATATCCGCCGATCTTTAGTCGGCCTTCCTGCAGCAGCAGGCGCTCAGCAGAATTATATTGGGTGTTGTAATTTAACGAATCGCCAGCTTGCAGCATCAGCACTATGCTATGCAATAAAACAATAAAAATGATTCTTTTCATGATCTCTGTTTTTAAATAAATAATACGGCAAAAATACCCGGGTCGCCGCAGGCAGGAAATCCCAAAAAGTTGGGATTTTGCTAAATCAGAGACTGTAAATCCATTTTATCAGCATCTATTATTTTGTTGAGCATGGCATAAATCGTAAGACCGGAAATAGATTTAATGCCCAGCTTTTCGGTAATATTTTTACGGTGTGAGATCACAGTGTGTGTACTAATAAAAAGTGCATCGGCAATTTCTTTGTTTGAAAAACCGGTACTTACCAGTTCAAGCACTTCCCTCTCTCGCGATGTAATTTCTATGCCCTCTTTTTTGGATGTATCCATACCTGCAAGATCAAAGAACCGTGCAACAATCTTTCGGATATTTTGCAACGGAGCATCAATTGAAATGAATTCATCAAAATGTGCAGTGTATCCGGGTTTTGTATTAACATCCACCACGCCTATTATTTTTCTGTGAATCTTTAATCCTGTTGAGGTATGGTGGCGCAGTATTTCGGCACTGGCAATATCACAAAACACAAGCAGGCTGCACGGAGACTCAATCAGGTTATCATCCATTTTAGCAGTCACCTCCATCCTGATGTTTTCTCCAACGGTAAATTTCTGGATGATTGAAGACAGGCCTTCCCTGACTATGGCCGAATTATATACGATCAATACCTTACGATCCATCATGCAATTTTTTTTCCATAGCCTTTACACTCGGCACCAAAATCTTATCTTCGATCCTTGCATGGTCCTTAATGTCTTTTTCAAAACGAATCAGCGTAATCAGAAACTCATTGCAGATATTATCATCATAAACCGGCTCAATATATTTCAGGATCAGATTCTTAAGGTCATTCAGCTTGATATCCACATTGGAATGTTCTTTTTCAAAAACATGCATGTTATATGCGGTTTCGGGCAGTTTGTTTTGCTCTACAAGGTTTTGCACATAAGGAAAAGCGTTTTTCTCTTCATCATCGATGTGGAGCAACAATTCCTTTTTATACTTCTGGTAAAAAGCATTGATCAGGTCCAGTTGTTTGCAATCAGTCCGGCAGTCAGAAATTAGTTTTTCGAGCAATCCTTCGATCCTGGGCAGTACGTAATTGAGATAGTACTGGTGTGTTTTCTTAAGATAATCGAGGATAAGTAAGGGAGAAAATGAAAGCAATTCATTTTCCGGAAAGTAGGATTCATTGTGAAAGGTGTTAACGATTGCCAGAAAAAAAGCAGGTGGTATTTTTTTTTCATCACAAACTTGTTCAACTGTTTTGTCCTTAAATCCAAGTCGGATACCAAAGCGGTTTATCACAGGCAGCAAATGATAATTCTTCCTGATAAGGTTAACCATTTTATCCTCTTTGCCAAATATTTCCATAATACTATAATTTTGGAACAAAAATACTTTTTTCGTGAGGCAAAAAATATCCTGAATTGAAAAATGATCATCATGCAGTAATCCACAAAAAAAATGCCCCTACCGGACAATTATTTTGCCGGAACCATTCAGATTTCCATACTTCATCCTGATCAAAACCAGACCTTTGATGTTTTCAGGGAATTCGATTTTCAGCGGGTCATTTGTGGGGATGAATGAAATAGTATTAATGGGCTTTCCCGCTGCATCAAAAAATTCAAGGTCAACCGGATAGTTATTGTCAGAAAGTTCATGGCTGATTTCAACAAAAGCAAAACCGTTAGCAGGATTGGGTGAAACAGTAAACAGGATTTGCTGCTGCTCACCAATGATTTCATCCATACCCACCGGCGGACTGTAAAGGGGAAGATATTCCACCAGCCCCAGCGAAGGATTATCCGGTTGATGGAAAATGTGATCTTCCACTTCATCCGGATCATCGGTTCCCCAATAGTTGTTTTGTGCCATGATGGGATTTGGCGTGTTGTTGTAAAGATCGTAAAT
>JAGYLT010000277.1 GCA_018400545.1 Bacteroidales bacterium | reverse complement strand
AATCGCCAAAAAAACAATGCCTTGTACCAAATGTTCACAGGTTTCAAGGCGGCGCAAAATTAACCAATTGAAATCCGTTGGAATGTTAACTAATATTAAAATCAGGTGTTTCCAAGGCTTCTGTAGGCTTTAAATATAATTTCCAGATCAGTTTTTATCTTATAGTCGCGGGCATACAACAAATTGAGCCTGTCGAGGGTTTCACCTTTTAAATCCCTGACGCTTAAAGCATTTGCCGGGTTTAGCACACCCGGCCTGATTTCAGGCAGTTTTTGGGTATTACCGGAATCTGTTTTACAATATCCAACCCACGTCCTCCTTGCAAATAATACGGCAAACAGATTATTAATAAATCCCGCCGGTTTCCTCACCAGCAAAATCATCAGCGGGAAAACGGGAATCAGCAGCAGACTTATCGAAAAATCCAAAAATCGTTTATTTCGCCGGTTGGTATATTTTCCGATGGAATTGATTTCCATGGTATAAAGATCGCCCGCAGTATTGATGGAATTGCTTCCGATGAGGGAAAGACTTTCGGGAGGCGCAATTTTAAACTCAACGCCCGGAGTTTTCAATCCCGACATGATATCAATAATCAGCCTGGACGGGATGTTCTGGGCACAAAAGATGATCTCGCTGATTTTATAAATATTCACAATCTCATCAAGATCATCGATGTTGCCGGTAAAAACCGGATCGGTGGTATCCGAAACACTCACAAGCCCGATAAATGACGGCTGCGACTCGATGGTGGTGAGCAACCCGGCCACCCGCTCGGCTTCTTCTTTTTCACCCACCACAAGATAACGCCTGTTTTTTTTATCTCCAATTTTAAAACTTTTAAATCCCAAAAAATTCAGTACCAGCCGCAAACCTGTCATCGAAATGTAGCCCCACAAGGCGCCCAGCAAAAGAATAGCCCTGGAGAACCGCATGGTTTCATCAAGCAGGCTGTAGATAACAAGTATGACTACCGTGCCTGCAAAAAGCCCCCTGAAGATTTTAAAAATATTAATGGGCTTGTCGTAGCCACCGGAAAGGTACACCGAAACAAGCCATGAAACCACATAAGCGGGAACGGCAATATTCAGAAATTCAGGAGGATACTGCCCGCCGTCCGGAAAAATCACCGAATTTCCCCAGTATTTTTGTATGAAATAAATGCCGCCATAAAGAATTATGCCGTCGATTAGCGGGAGCAGGATTTTATCAGCAACCCGTTTTACAATGGCCAGGAAAGCCCTGAAGTAGATGGCCATGTTGATGAGAAACGAAAACAGCCGTGCATTTTTTTGTGTAAAATGGGTTTTGGCAAAAATTACCATGGCGTTGTAAAATACCAGCACATAGTTGATGCTGCTTTTTTTTGTGCTCTCGCCTTTATAGTGAATGATCCGGGTTTTGGGGTAATAGTAGTTTTTGTATCCAGCCTTGATGATGCGGTAAGAAAGGTCGATGTCCTCACCATACATAAAATAAGTTTCATCGAGCAAGCCGGTTTTGTCGAGCGTTTTCCTGCGCAAAAGCATGAAAGCACCTGAGAGAATTTCCACCTCGTGGGTTTCATTTTCATCCAGGTAACTGAGATGGTACTGTCCGAAGGTTTTGGATTTAGGAAAAAGTTTCGAGAGCCCAAATATCTTGTAAAAGGCTACATCGGGTTTGGGCAGTCCGCGCTTGGATTCAGGCAGGAAGTTCCCGTTCCCGTCAACCATTTTCACACCCAGCCCACCGGCATCCGGATGCTCATCCATAAAGTCGATAATCTTTTTAAAGGTATCATCCTCCACCACCGTATCCGGATTGAGCAACAAAACATACGCGCCCGAAGATTGCCTGATGGCCTGGTTGTTGGCTTTTGAAAATCCCAGGTTCTCCTGGTTATCGATCACTTTAATAGCAGGGAATTTTTCGCGAACCATGTTCACCGATCCGTCCACCGAATTATTGTCCACCACAAACACCTCGCAATCGATGCCCTCCGAGGCTTTAATCACAGAATGCAGGCATTGCTCCAGGAAGTATTTCACATTGTAATTTACAATGACGACCGACAATTTCATGCTAAGGACAGATTATAAATCGAGCCGCCAAAGATATAATAATTGCAGGGGATTTGGGAAAAAACGAAACCCGGCTAAGTCTTTTTTTTGTCGTTTAAATGTGATTGTTGAATCCGGATCCACAACTCAAACCTCATATCTCACAACTGTTTTTGGCAACTCAATCTTTTTGCCCCGGAAAAATATACAGCGGCACATCCGAATGAAACAGCAATTCGCGGGTATGATCTTTCACGAAAAGGCGCTTCAGGAAACCTTTTCGGCGATGGACAACCGCAATCAGGTCGATTTTATTTTGTTTTACATAATTATTCACACAATCCAGAAAGTGATCATCGCAGGCATACTCAAATTTTATGCTGGTGCGCTGATAATGCAGGTCGAAATAGGATTTTAGTTTATCGAGTTTTTTTGAAACTTCCGCCTCACGGTTTTCCGAATCTACGTGCAGGCAATGGATCATAGGTTTGTAGCTGGACAGCAAATCGATGAGCCTTTCGATATCCTTCAGGTCCTCATCATTAAAATCCGTGGCATACAAAATATTGTCAAAACCATGATATTTAGCATCGCGGGGCACGGTGAGGATGCGGCAGGTAGCGTTTTGCACAACCTTTGACGACACCTTCCCAGTTAGGATATCTTTTTCGCCACGGCCGCGGGTTCCCATAATAATCAGGTCAGGATCATAGGTTTCCGAAACATTCAGGATTTCTTCCTCGGGAAGGCCACCCGTTAATGTGTAAACCACTCTGACGTTACGGGCCTGTTCCGTTTTCAGTTTTTCATTCATCCGTGTATGCAGTTTAAGCATATCAGCTTTAGCTTCATCCCGGATTTTTACCATCATTTCCTGGTTAAAAATTTCATTGGATTCGATGGTGTATGGAAAAGTGGTGCTTGTCGCGATCATAAAATCGAAATACGCATGAAACAACCTGATTTCGCCACCGGTTTTCCGTGCTATTTCCCAGGCAAATTCTGTAACGGTTTCGGTATGACCGGAAAAATCAACAGGTACAAGTATCTTTTTCATTCTATTAAGTTTTTGAAGTTCCCACAAATATAATCATTTTAAGGGTTTCATGTCAGATGGAAGTTATTCACATTTGTTAAATATTATCACCTGACTCCTTGCCAATTGCATAAATAAGAATAATTTTGACGGTTCAATATTTTCACCACTAGTGAAGTATCAGGAAATCAATCAAAAGGCCAAATAACTTTATTTAAAGCATGTCTGTTATCGATATTAACGGAAACGATATCAAATTTACTTCTGTTGACCAGTCCGAAGTATGGTTTCAGGTTATTGACACCGATGGCCGTGTGGTGTACATGAACGAGTTTGCTGAAAAACTAAGTGGCTATACCCTTAATGAAGTCAATAACAATTATGCTTTCTGGGAACAATTATTTCACACCAGGGAAACCGGCCTGCGCCTGCTCAACCTCTTTCGCAGCATAATCAGGCGCGAAAAGGCAGTTCATTCAACTGTTACCGAAATCCATACAAAATCAGGTGCACGGATAAAATTGGTGTGGTCGATGAAATGCCTGCGAAATGAGGCGGGCGAGGTAACAGGTGCATCCATTATCGGTATTAAACATGCGGGAAAAAATGGAATCCGGTCGAAAAAAGATAAACTTCAGGAGCAGAGGTACCGGCAGATTTTCAGAAATGCCCCGATTGGTTTCTTCAGATCGCTGCC
>JAGYLT010000276.1 GCA_018400545.1 Bacteroidales bacterium | reverse complement strand
CAAACGACTGTTGTTGAACACGACCAAACAAGTTTTGTAAGCTTCGAGCTGGATTTGTTCCTTGCTGCCCCATTCGGATTGCAGGCTCAGGTTCAGGATGTCTTTGATGTTCAACTTTCATGGAGTGCGCCGGGTGGCGCCTGGACTCCTGTTTGGTTGACCTACTCAGGTGAAGAGATTACTAATTCTATTGGTACTGATGACCCGGCAGAATTTGATGTTGCTGCAAGATATGAACCTGCGCAATTATCAGAATTCCCCGGTGGTGCAATTAGCAAAATGCAATTTGTACCGGGCGAACCGGATATCACTTGTACTTATACACTTAAGGTTTGGCAGGGGACATCACCTCCAACTTTGATTTATTCACAGGAATTACCAACAGTAGTAGCTGATGAATGGAACGAAGTTGTATTGGATACACCTGTTCCATTCGACAATACTGACGAACTATGGTTTGGCTTTGGTGTCAATACAACAGCCGGTTTCCCGGCAGGTTGCGATGATGGCCCACAAGTTGAAGGTTTTGGAAATATGATGTTCATAGACGGCGGATGGACTACGCTAACCCAACTGGCTCCTACATTGACTTACAACTGGGCAGTTAAGGCCTATGTAGAAGTAGCCGGAAAAGGATTAGCAGAGCTGACTCCTGTAAAAGAAAACCCATCAGGTTATTTTACAGAGGGAACTTTGGCCGCTCGTCCGGAAAAGATGACTCCTCCTGCAATTTCTATCGAAACAGAAACAAACCGTGCTTTACAAGGCTTTAATATTTACAAAAACGGTGATTTGTTGACCTACACTACAGAAACCGAATATCTTGACCAGGCACTGGAGGCCGGAGATTATTCTTACGAAGTTTCTGCAGTTTACGATGAAGGCGAATCTGAATTAATAGGTCCGGCTACTGTTAGTATCCTTGCTCCTCCCACCTTACTCTCTGCCGAACAGGTAGGCGATGAAATTGAGCTTGTATGGGAAAGCAATTTTGTGGGAAAAGGAATGCTTGCCAACCGGGATGCATCCGCAAAGGTCAGCGCACTCAACTATCTCGATGTAACAGCCAAATCAAAACAAAATCAGGCACCTTACATCAAACCTGAAGGTGTACGTCAGGGTGGCGATTTAATTGAAGATGCTTTTGAGATAACCGAAGTACCCTTTATGGTTACAGGTACAACTACAGGTTATACTGATGATTATGATGAAGAATGTACCTCATCCAGTACCGCACCGGACGTGGTATATGCTTACACTCCCACCGAATCTACCTTCCTGAATATCGATATGTGCGGGTCTTCATACGACACCAAAATTTATGTTTATGAAAATGAATATACTCCCGGAGATCCTTATGCCTGCAATGATGATTTCTACGGTTCAGGTGATCCTTGTGGAAGCTATGTTTCAGCAATTTTTGGTATGGCTGTTACAGGTGGTAATACTTATTACATTGTGGTAGATGGTTGGGGAACTTCAAACGGCGAGTACCTTATCGATGTCACCGAAGGTGAACCACCCTGCACCGTTGAGTGTCCTCCGGGTGCTATTGCCGAAAGCGAGGCATGTGGTGATGATATGAATGGTGGTTGCAATATGGATGTTCCGGCATTTGAACCCATCGCTATGGGTGATATTGTTTGCGGTACAGTTTGGGCCGATGAAGGCACAAGAGATACCGACTGGTATGAGGTGGAAATTACAACACCTATGCTGGTAACATTTAGTGTTACTGCTGAATTCCCATCAGTTATTGGTCTGCTTGAGCAGTTTGAGCCCGGTGTACCCGGATGTGAGAATATTTCCGGTTCCATTTCACCATTTGCGCTTGGCCTCGATTGCGAAGCAGCTTCTGTTGAGGTAACACTGTTGCCGGGAACACATTATTTCTTCGTTTCTGTTGACGCTTTCGAAGATTATCCATGTGGCAGCTCTAATACATACTTCGCCGAAATTACCGGTGAGGAAGTATTTGTTCCATTCTTTACTGTTTACAAAGATGGCGAAGCCCTCGCTGATGTTTATAATACTTCCTACACTGATATGGCTGTTATGCCAGGTGCTGAGTATTGCTATACTGTAACCGAAACTGTAAACGAAGATCCACTGGAAACAGGTTTCTCCAATGAGATTTGTGTTAATGTTCCGCTTTATGGCCTCTTGTCTGTAGATCCGGAATCACTTTTCGAAGAACACATTCCTGCACCTCAAATGACAACCCAATCCATTACCCTGACCAATGACGGTGACGGAGTGATGGAATTTGCCGTGAGCACTGAAGTGATTGAGAATGCAAGGGGCACAAAAGAGTATTGTGCCGGTGGGCCAAGTTCAACTTTCGATTCAAATGTTACTTTGGTAGAGCTCGATGGTGAAGAGTCAAGTATCTCCCATATCGGTTGTCCTGGGGTTGTCGGCCTTGAAGACCTGACATCTCAGGTTGCTGATCTGCTTCTTGGTGAGGAATACACCGTTACTGTAGAATGGGGGACTTGTGGAGGTAATTATGGTAATGCCGCAACGGTATGGATTGACTGGAATGGTGACCAGACGTTTACAACCGATGAAATTATCGGAACATGGTCAGGAACTCCTACTGTTCTTGAGAACTATACCTTCACCGTTCCTGCTTCTGCCGTTCCCGGATTTACACGTATGCGTGTAATGCAACAGGAAGGTGGAACTTTACCACTTGATCCTTGTGCGTCGTATTCCTGGGGATCCAAAATGGACTTTGGTATTGAGGTTATTGATAATCGCTGGGTAAAAACAGAACCGGAATCAGGTATGCTCAACCCCGGTGAGTCGATTACACTTGATGTCATCTTCAACTCCGAAGGTCTTGATTTTGGCAGCTATTTTGCTAACCTCAACTTTACTACCAACAATCCTTTCTCAACACAGCCAGAGGTGGTTGTACCCGTTGAGTTGGTTACCGATGCCGAACTTGGAACCATTTCAGGTTTTGTAACCGATATGCTTGGCAGCAGAGGCCCGGTACAAGGAGTTAGCATTACCGCTGATGAATTCAGAGCTTCATTCTCTACTACAACAGATGCCGATGGCTATTACGAACTGATAGTTCCTGCAGGCGTTTATACGGTTACTGCCGAAAAAGACGGTTATGAATCACAAACCGTTGAAGGTGTAACAGTTGTTTTGGATGAAATCACTCCGGTTGATTTCATGCTTGATATTCTCGGCCCAACATTGCTGTCTGCTGATGGTGGTATTGGTCAGATTGGAATAGCCTGGGAAGGCAATCCGTTATTTGATGCGAAACGCACAGCTGAGGCCGGCAATATTTCTTATGCTGCCGCTCAGCCGGTTAAAATAACCCGCGAAACCGAGTTCACTCCTGAAAAAGGCTCACCTGCTACATCAGGCCGGGCACAGGGCGATGAATGTGCTGATCCGCTGGATTATGGATTTGTTAACGACCTGCCTGTTGCAGGCTTTACTGATCCGGGACAAGTAACATGGTACAGCTTTACTGCAAATGATGATTTTGATGCAGTGGAAGTATCACTTTGTGGTTCAGACTTCGATACGAAGCTTGAAGTTTGGTATGCATGCGATGATGCTACTTTTGCTTTCTTCAATGATGATTTCTGTGGCTTACAGTCGCAAGTTACAACCGGTCCGATAGTTTCAGGTACAACATGGTTTGCCAAAGTTTATGGCTACAGTGCCTCAAGTACCGGTGACTATACATTAACTATTACAGGTTTGCAGGAATGTGTACTCGAATGTCCGCCGGATGCAATTCCTGAA
>JAGYLT010000275.1 GCA_018400545.1 Bacteroidales bacterium | reverse complement strand
GAATGGTTTTCTGATATACTTTAAATTGATGAGCACCAGTAGAACAAAAACAGAAAACGTGCTTAAAAACGTCAGGATATTCACTGTGGCCAGTTTTTGGTTTTCCATTTCAACCCATTGCGAAATATCGTAAGTGCAGTAAAAAACACCCACCTGGTTATCGTCGAAATCTTTTATAGGGAACGTTGTTATCACTTTCCGGCTATCAATGGTCATGAAGGGAGATGTTTGCCCGTTTTCAAGATATTCGGTATTGTACTCAGCTGATGCGATGCTTGAAGTTTGATCAAGCATTACAAAGCGATTAACCTTCCGCGTATCATCATTTTCCCAAATCAAATCGTGCTCATCACGGTTTATGAAGATACTTACCGACTGCCCTTCTTCCATTTGCATTTGATGGATAACATCGGAAAGGTTGAAAAAAATCTCCACCGAACCCAGGACATTTCCATCATTGGTTATGGGGTTGATTCCCCTTACTACAAGGCCGCCGCGTCCGGCCTCAATGCCGGTATAGGGCCTTGCTGTGCTCATGGTTTTAATCACCATGTTTCTGAATGCCGACAAGTCGTCGCCTCCATCACCGTCATTTTTTGGGCGCCATTCCCTGAGCAGGCTTTTGGCCGGAGGTTTGTGAAAATGTACTCGCATATTCTGCCCATCGATCATCGATTTTCGCAGAGCTTCAAATTCATTTTCCAGTTCATTTCTAAGAAATACCCTAGCCTCATCGTCATCGGCTTTTAACAATGCTTCTTTTACTTTTGGGTTAGAAGCGAAAAGTGCGGATAACATGGCGGCTTCTTTACCGCTCCGGTCAATTTCGCGCCGGATATCCTGCCTGATGTTTTCACTGTTGTATTCTGCTTTTTGCTGCTCGCGTATCACAACACGTTGCCTGGCATAGTAGGAAATTGTTCCGATGATCGCAATTAGAATGATCGCGGTAGGTATGAGAAATTTATTCCTGATGGAAAGATTGGAGATGAGTTTCATAGCTGGTTAATTTTGCATGCAAAAATCTTTTTACACTGAAGTCTGATTTTGTCTTTTTATATAGATGGTAGCCCTTGCCGTTTTGCCGAACCAAATGATTGGTAAAATTAAGCAATTTCAGAAAAGTGGGCATGAACCCGGGGTTACTTAAAAATTGTAATTTAGCCCGCTACGGGAATCAACTTCAAAACCGGCCTTGATCATGAATGCTGACAAGCAAAAACAACAGTTCGAAAAGCAAAACCATATCCTGAAACTTGAACTTGAGCAAATCAGGGAAACCCTGAAAAACGCGCAAAAAAATGTTTCGGAGTACCGTCAGATTGTTGAAAACGCCAATTCGGCTATCATAAAACTTTCTATAGAAGGAAAAATTGATTACATCAATCCTTATGCCCAGGAATTATTTGGGGATGTGAACACCAATGTGCCCAGAAAAAAATTATTCCAGTCGATTTTTAAGCGGAAAAAAACCAGGAAAGCCACCACAGGCGATATCATTCGAGAACTAAGCGAAAGTAGTGTCGATACCATTCAGCACGAAAATAAAGTTCAAAACCCGGAAGGTTTAACAATTTGGATATCGTGGACCAACAGGTTACTCTACGACGGTGCCGGCAATGTTTGCGGCCTCATTGCAATTGGTGTGGATATCTCAAAACGAAAGCTTGCCGAAGATGCTATGCGCGAAAGCGAATTTAACCTGGTGAAAGCCCAGGAGGTGGCCAAGATCGGGAGCTGGGCCTGGGATATCGAATCGGACTACATCCATTGCTCTGCATATTTTTTAAAGATTTTTGGCATTGCCCCGGTGACCAGCTACAGGTATCTGTTGAAAGAGCTCAGCAAAATTATTTATCCGGAATACCGTGACTATATCAACCAAAAAATTGATCGTGCCGTAAAAAAAGGCAGCACAGAATCTTTTTCTTACCGGATCATGCATCCCTCGGGCGAAAAGCGCTGGATCATGGAGGAAGTTTCGTTACTCGGTGATATCGATAAAAAGAAACAAATGCTCATAGGCACGGTGCGCGATATTACCGAACAACGCCGTTCGGAAGACAAACTGCGTGAATACCTGCTGATTGTTTCATCGTCCAGTGAATTGATGTCGCTGATCGACGACGAATATCGCTATGTGAATGTTAACCAGGCTTATTTGGATGCATACAATCGCAATGCCCATGAAATTGAAGGGAAAACGGTTGCGGAAATGTTTGGGCACGAAACCTTCGAAAACATCATCAAACCCAATATCGACAAATCTTTGCTGGGTGAGCACCTTACCGATCAGTACTGGTTTACTTTTCCCAACGGCCGCCGGTGTTTCCTCGATGTAAAATATAACCCGGTGCTGGAGGTTGACGGCACCATTTCCGGGGTTACCGTTAGTGCCCGCGATATCACAGATCTGAAACGTGCGGAGGAGCAACTGAGTATTTTCAGGCTTTTTGCCGAAGAATCCGGTGTTGGGTTCGGCATGGCAAACCTGGATGGCAAAATATCGTATGTGAATTCCAGGCTGAGCAGTATGGCCGGCTATCCCGATCCTTCGCATTTGACCGGGCAAAGCATTTTTGAATCTTACCTCGGGGCACACAAGGATAAGATTTTTGATGAAATTCTCCCGGAGATTCGCGAAAAGGGGCAATACACCGGAGAGATCGACCTGGTGCGGAAAGATGGCATTGTGATCCATACCATCGAAAACTTTTTCATCATCCGTAATGAAAATGAAGAACCGGTATCATTTGCGCTTACCGTCACAGATATCACCGATCGCAAACTTGCCGAGGAGGCGCTGCAACAAAGTGAAAATAACTTCCGCACCATTTTTACCAATGCTGCCATTGGCATTGATGTGGTGGATGAAAAAGGCCGGTTCCTGCAGGTTAACCAGTCGCTTGCCGACATGCTCGGTTACACTCCTAAAGAACTGATGCAATTAACAATCAGGGATGTCACCTTTCCGGACGATATCTACATGAGCATGAAACCTTTGGACGATATATTTGAAGGGCAGTCAAACTTTTACAGACTCGAAAAACGATATGTGCGCAAAAACGGCGAGGTGTTCTGGGCCGACCTTTCCGTAACCGATTATTTTGATGTGGTTACCAATCGTAAACTGGCCATCGGCACCATCATCGATATTTCTGAATCCAGGCGGCTGCAGGAGGAGTTGCGAAAATCGCGTGAGGAAGCCATCAAGGCAAATAAAGCCAAATCGGAATTTCTGGCAAATATGAGTCATGAAATCAGGACGCCGCTCAATGCGGTGATCGGATTTACCGAGTTGCTCGAAACCATGGTTAGTGATAAAAAGCAGGTGAACTATCTGGAGTCGATTAAGTCGGGTGGCAAAAATCTTTTGATGCTGATTAACGATATCCTCGATCTTTCGAAAATTGAAGCCGGAAAACTGGAGTTCAAATTTGAGCCGCTCAATCCTTATGTGCTCATCGATGAAATAAAACAAATTTTCTCCATCAAGATCGCCGAAAAGGATATTGATTTTGTGGTGGAAGTGGAGGATGATATACCCGGCAGTCTGGTTTTGGACGAAGTAAGATTGCGCCAGGTTATCTTCAATCTCATTGGAAATGCTGTTAAATTTACAGAAACCGGATTTGTTAAATTCTCAGTTAAAAAGCTGATCTCTGAAAAAGATACCAGCAAGATCGACCTGGTGGTTGATGTTGAAGACACCGGCATTGGCATTCCGGAAGATCAGCAGGAACATATCTTTGATGCATTCCAGCAGCAGAGTGGCCAAAGC
>JAGYLT010000274.1 GCA_018400545.1 Bacteroidales bacterium | reverse complement strand
ACGCAAGCCACCACCGCACCGGCGACAAATGGTGTATTTATCCCATGTATGACTGGGCGCACGGCGAATCCGATTTTATCGAAGGCATCACCCACTCCATTTGCACCCTCGAATTTGAAGTGCACCGCCCACTCTACAACTGGTTTGTAGATCAGATACAAAAAGATGAATACCGCCCCAGGCAAATCGAATTTGCCCGACTCAACATCACCTATACCGTGATGAGCAAACGCAAACTGCTGGAGCTGGTAACACAAAAATACGTCAACGGCTGGGACGATCCCCGTATGCCCACCATTTCGGGTTTGCGCCGCAGAGGCTACACCCCGGAGGCACTCAAGCTGTTTACCGAGAAAGTTGGAGTGGCCAAACGCGACAACGTGATAGACGTTGCATTGCTGGAACACAGCATTCGCGAAGACCTGAACAAGCGCGCTCCCCGCGTGATGGCTGTGCTCAATCCGATAAAACTTATTCTTACCAACTATCCTGAAAATGAAACTGAATGGGTAACCCTGGAGAACAATCCCGAAGACCCTGAATCAGGCTCGCGTGAAGTACCTTTTTCAAAAGAAATTTACATCGAACGTGATGATTTTATGGTCGATCCGCCCAAGAAGTTTTTCAGGCTGGCACCCGACAAAGAAGTACGACTTAAAGGTGCGTACATTGTAAAATGCAACGATTTTAAGATAGATGAAACAACCGGTTTGGTTTCAGAAATTTACTGCAATTATGATCCGGAAACAAAAAGCGGAGGCAGCGGCAGCCAGCGCAAAGTAAAAGGAACACTGCACTGGGTATCGGCTAAACATGCCGTTGAAGCAACCGTTCAGCTTTTCGACCGGCTGTTTAAAACCGAGTTCCCCGATGAAGTGGAAGAAGGCGGTGATTTCAAAGACAACCTCAATCCCGATTCCTTGAAAACAGTGTCAAATTGCAAGTTGGAGCCGGGGCTGAAAGATGCCAAACCGGGGGATAAATTTCAGTTTCAGCGCCTGGGGTATTTTTGTGCCGACAAAAACTCCTCTGCCGAAAACCTTATTTTCAACCGTACAGTTCCATTAAAAGATTCGTGGGCCAGGCAGTCAAAATAAACTATTTGACATTTCACTATTCTCAGGCCTCATATAGCAAATCGGCTTTAACCCGGCTTTTGTTCAGAAAGAAGCTGCCGGATAAATTTGCCGTTTATCAAACAGCTGCTTCAATACCGTTTTGACAGGAGGCAACTCAAATCAGGATGGATGGTTTATATCTTCAGGGGTTAATTATCTCTATGTCACCTTCCTGAAAGTTTTACCACCATCATTTTGAGGTAGCCTGTTTATTTTTTGGATCAAATAAGAAAGCCTCTGAAAATGCCGGAAGTAGAATAATGTAAACCTTTCCTGTAGTTTTGATAATGATGCTAAAGATGTTGGAAGGATTCATCCACTGATTTGGTCCCCAGGATAAATCAAAAACCCCTGCAACATTGACCGTTACAGGGGTTTAATAAAGTTGTGTGTTACCCGACTAGGATTCGAACCTAGACCGAGAGAACCAAAATCTCTTGTGCTGCCATTACACCATCGGGCAATCAATAAATGATAGGAACGTCAAACGAGCTGCAAAAGTAATACTTTTTGATTTTTCCTGAAATGTTATCAATAAAATTTTAAAAATTATTTATCCCTTTAATTTACCCTGAAAAATACAAGAAGTTTATACTCAGCAAAGCTGAGCCGAATTTTCTAAAGAAGTCCAATGATTACCACCCGACAATACTTTTAAGAAGCATTTACAGCCTCCGGCGCTTAAAAAATCTTTGGGTATTTGAATGGGTTGGCATCGTGCATCAGGTTGTAAACGGCATCAAAAACATCTTCGGCATTGGGGTTAGAGAAATAATCTCCATCCGAACTGTAGGCCGGCCTGTGCGCTCTGGCAGTAACAGTGCGTGGTTCGGCATCCAGATAATAATATCCTTTTTGTTCTTCTATCACCTTTTGCATCATAAAAGATGTAGCACCACCCGGCACATCTTCGTCAAAGAAGAGGATCTTGTTGGTTTTTTTGAGCGATTCAACAATGGTGTGATGAATATCGAAAGGCAACAAAGTCTGAACATCAATGAGCTCCACATCAATCCCAAAATCCTGCAATTGTTCGGCGGCATCCTGTGCTATTCTCACGCATGAACCATAAGTTACCACAGTAATATCGTTTCCTTTTTTCATTATTTCCGGAACTCCGACCGGAATACGGAACTGACCGATATTTGAAGGAACCTTTTCACGAAGCCTGTAACCATTGAGGGGTTCGATAATCAATGCAGGATCATCAGATGCCAGCATAGTGTTGTAGAAACCCGCCGCCTGCGTAAGGTTTCTTGGAACCAGCACATGCATGCCTCTTATGGAATTAATCACCATGCTCAAAGGCGATCCTGAATGCCAGATCCCTTCGAGGCGATGCCCACGGGTACTCACAATGAGTGGAGCTTTTTGTCCGCCGGCAGTTCGATAAGTTAAAGTGGAGAGGTCATCGCTCAAAACCTGCAACGCATAAAGCAGATAATCAAAATACTGCACCTCGGCAATGGGCCTTAATCCACGCATGGCCAAACCTATTCCCTGGCCAATAATGGTTGCCTCTCTGATCCCGGTATCAAAAATACGCCCCTCACCATATTTGGTCTGCAAACCTTCGTAGGTTTGATTTACGCCGCCAATTTTACCAACATCTTCGCCAAATGCAATGAGCCTTGGATTGTGGTCAAAGAGGTAATCGAAGTTATCGCGCAGAATTTCCCTTCCGGGGATTGATTTTTCGTTCTCATCATAAACCGGTGCAACGGGTTCTACTTTAAGCGCCGAAAACTGATCTTCGCTGTAGAGATGTGTGCTGTATCGTTGCCGGTTATTTTCCATAGCGTCCTCAAACCATCGTGTAACATTGGTTTTTAGGGAGTTTTCAGGGTTGCTGCATGAGTTGCAAATCAGTCGCAAAGTTCTTTTTGCCTGCGACATTGTGTCTTTCCTGATTGGCTCTGCAATCTTTGCGAGGTCTTCTTTGAGTGCAGCAATTTTCCCTGTTTTTGAGCAATTGCAGGTGGTGATATCTACCATCTTCAAAAAATCGTCCCGCTTTTTAATCAATGGGGTCATAAAATTATCCCACGCCTTCTTTTTGGCCTGTCTAACGTTTTTAGCAGCCGATTTCTCAATTTCGCCCAATTCTTTTTCATCGGCAATTTTTTCATTTATAATCCATTGCCGCATTTTCAATATGCCATCAAAATCTTTTTCCCACTGCAATCGTTCGGGCGACTTGTATCTTTCATGGCTTCCTGATGTTGAATGTCCCTGTGGTTGTGTGAGTTCATAAACATGGAAAAGTACCGGAATATGTTCCTGACGGCAAAATTGTATGCCTTCCTCATATACGCGGCAAAGCTCGGGGTAATCCCAGCCTTTTACGCGGTAAATTTTAAATCCTTTGTGCCGGCTATCTTGTTCAAAGCCCTTTAACGCTTCTGAGATACTACCTTTCACAGTTTGATAATCTTTCGAAACGGAAATACCGTAACCATCATCCCAAATGGACATTGCCAGAGGAACCTGCAAAAGGCCTGCTGCATTCATGGTTTCCCAAAAGTGCCCTTCGGAGGTACTGGAATCGCCGATGGTGCCGAAAGCCACCTCATTGCCATCGATCGAAAAACTGTCGAATTGTTTTAGTTCAGGATTTTGACGATAAAATTTTGAGGCGTAGGCTAATCCCAGCAAACGGGGCATCTGGCCGGCGGTCGGAGAAATA
>JAGYLT010000273.1 GCA_018400545.1 Bacteroidales bacterium | reverse complement strand
ATTGTATCTATATTTTATGCAGGTATTTCCAGTTTATTTAAATAAAAAGGAATATCTATGGCAAGAAGACAAACACCAGAAATTAACGCAGGCTCAATGGCTGATATCGCCTTCCTGTTGCTGATTTTCTTCCTCGTAACCACAACCATGGACGTGGATACAGGAATCAGCCGGAAGTTACCTCCACCACCAACAGGTGAGGAGGACGAATCGGACATTAACGAGCGTAACATCTTTACTATTCTGATCAATAGCAGAGATAAGTTGCTCGTTGAAAACAAGCCGGGAAACATTGAGACTCTGCGGGACATGGCAAAGGAATTCATGCAAAATCCACAAAACAGGGAAGATCTGCCCGAGATGACCATGAAAAACATCGAAGGGATCGGAAATGTACGGGTACCAGCAAAGAGTGCTGTAATTTCTTTGAAGAATGACCGCGGAACATCTTATAAAATGTATATCGCAGTGCAGAATGAGTTAACGGCTGCGGTTAACGAACTCAGAGATGATTTATCGATGCAGAAGTTCGGGAAAAAGTATGGCGAACTGGACGAGGAAAAAAGCAAGGCAGTTCAAAAAGCACTCCCGATACCAATCTCTGAAGCTGAACCTGAAGATATAGGAGGACAATAATTATGTCAAGATTTAAAAGAAATAAGAAATCAGGCGTACAGTCGATCAACACATCGTCACTTCCGGATATTATTTTTATGCTGCTTTTCTTTTTTATGGTAACTACCGTGATGCGCGAAGTTACACTGATCGTAAAGGTTGTTCCTCCGGAAGCCAGCGAAGTTCAAAAGCTTGAACGTAAATCACTTGTAAGTTATATTTACATTGGTGAACCTAAAAAATCAAGCTTATTTGGTTCAAAACCAAGAATCCAGCTAAATGACCAATTTGCAAAGGTTAGTGATATTCAGGCATTTGTTACCGCTGAACGTCAGTCGCGGGATGAAGCTGACAGGAGATTTATAACTACCTCACTCAAAGTTGACCAGGATATCCGCATGGGTATTGTAACTGATGTAAAGCAGGAATTACGCAAATCAGGAGCTTTCAAGATTAATTATTCCACCCGAAAAGTGGGAGATATTAATTTTGCTAAATTATATTGATTTTTTTGTTTTTATGGTTAATAGGTTGGAAGGAGCGCTGCTTTAGTGCTCCTTTCTTTTTTTCACCCCCCCTCAATCCCTGCCTTTAATTTCAGAACTCCAAACCCATTGTAATTGTGATTGTTGCATTACAAACCTTAGTGTTTCTAAGTGTTCTTGGTGTCAGTGGTAATCAGTAGCTTAAACCACTGAGGCACGCAGGGCACAAATATTCTCTCAGAAAACCAGAGAATAAATCTAATAGAACGACAGAATCATTTTACGATGTAACATTTGTAAATATTTGGTTTATAATTTTTGTTTCAGGAATTCTGAATTCACTTTTGCGGATCGCAATTTACTTAGCTAACTACTTTGTTAGTTACAAACTTGTTAGTTACAATATTGTTAGTTATCTTTGCTTGTTAAAATTGATATGATTATGAAACTCCCCTTTGTATTTGGAAAACTGGCACAGGGTAATACCTTCACAAACCGTGAAAAAGAACTGGAAACCCTCCTCAACAATTTCCGTTATGGAATCAATACAATTCTTATATCACCACGCCGGTGGGGAAAATCATCACTCATAGCAAAAGCATCAGAAGAAATTACCAACGTGGAAAAGGATATTATTGTGATCAAAATTGACCTTTTTAATATCCGGACAGAGGAGGCATTTTATAAAGAACTTGCTGAAAAAGTGATATTCGGCACCTCAGGAAAACTTGCAGAAATTTCAGATAACATAAAAAAATTCTTTAAAAAGATCGTTCCAAAAATCAGTTTCTCACCAGGGCCTGATATGGAATTTTCACTTTCTCTGGATAATGAAGAAGTGTTGAAACAGCCTGGTGAAATTCTTGATCTGGCCGAAAATATTGCCAAAAATAAAAAAATACAGATCAGGATTTGCATTGATGAATTTCAAAACATTGCCTGTTTCGGCGATCCACTGGCCATTCAAAAAAAATTACGTTCCCACTGGCAGAACCATGAAAACGTTGCCTATTTTCTTTATGGAAGTAAGAGGCATATGATGCTGGATGTTTTCACTTCGCCCTCCATGCCGTTTTACAATTTTGGATCGATGATGTTCCTTGGCAAAATCACCAGGGGAGTCTGGACCTCATTTATCGTAAAACAATTTAAATCCACAGGAAAAACAATAACTGATGAACTTGCATTACAAATTGCAATTTATGCGGATCAGCACTCATATTATGTTCAGCAACTGGCACAAATTTGTTGGCTGAATACAAAAAAAACAGCCACCCGGAAAATTGTTGATGAAAGTTTTGAAACCCTGATTAATCAGTTAGGGCTGCTATTTCAGACCATAACAGACGGGTTATCCACAACACAAATTAATTTTTTGCATGCTGTTTTGATGGGAGAAGATCAACTGAGTTCAAAAGGTACAATCAAGAAATATGCCCTGGGTACATCGGCCAATGTATCACGCATCAAAGGAGCACTTATCGAAAAAGAAATAATCGACCATCTGGAAGGAAATATCTACATACTTGACCCAATCTACAAAGCCTGGCTGGAGCGTGTATATTTCAAGAAGGAAAAACTAACCTTGTCAGAATAGGCTTATTTTTCAACCTGTTTAAGAGTAAGTCCCAACTCATCGAGTTGCTCCCCGGCAATAACAGAGGGTGAATCGATCATTACATCCCGGCCTGCATTATTTTTTGGGAAAGCAATAAAATCACGAATGGAATCAGAACCGCCAAACAACGATACCAGCCTGTCGAAACCCAGTGCGATGCCACCATGCGGGGGAGCACCAAATTCGAAAGCATTCATCAGGAAACCAAACTGGGCCTGGGCTTCTTCATCTGTAAAACCAAGTACTTCAAACATTTTACCCTGAAGCTGCTTGTTATGAATCCGGATGGATCCACCACCAATCTCAACACCATTTATCACCAGGTCGTAGGCATTGGCCCTTACCTTTCCGGGATCGGAATTCAAAAATTCAACATCTTCAGTTTTGGGTGAGGTAAACGGATGGTGCATGGCGTAGAACCTTTGGGTATCTTCATCCCACTCAAGCAACGGAAAGTCCACCACCCACAACGGAGCAAACTCCTCCGTGTTCCGAAGATTCAGCCGGTTGCCCATTTCCAGGCGAAGCTCATTGAGCGCTTTGCGTGTTTTATTGGTATCACCGGCAAGGGCCAAAATCAGATCACCGGGCCTGGCATCAAATTTTTCAACCCATTGCTTTAGGTCGTCCTGGCTGAAGAATTTATCTACCGAGGATTTAAACGATCCGTCCTCGTTGTATTTCACGTAAACCAACCCTTTTGCACCTATTTGCGGTTTTTTAACAAAATCAGTCAGTTTATCCAGATCTTTCCGGGAATATGAGCCACAACCTTCGGCATTAATCCCAACCACAAGTTCGGCATCATCAAAAACTTTGAACCCCTTATTTTGAGCAACATCATTCAATTCAACAAACTGCATCCCAAAACGGATATCCGGTTTGTCACTGCCATACAATTTCATGGCCTCATCGTAGGCCATACGCGGGAATTCATGATCAATGTCAACATTCTTTACCACCTTGAAAAGGTGTTTTGTCATGCCTTCAAATGTTGAAAGCACATCATCCTGCTCAACAAACGACATCTCACAGTCGATTTGAGTAAACTCCGGCTGGCGGTCGGCGCGAAGATCCTCATCACGAAAACACTTCACA
>JAGYLT010000272.1 GCA_018400545.1 Bacteroidales bacterium | reverse complement strand
AGACTATTTTTCTTGGGGATTCGTTTTGTTGAACTGCAATTCGGGAGTTTTTTCTGAAATCATCATCCAAACACCTTAGCCGGTAACGTTGAAGGGTTTTCTGCAGTTCGGTTCTTGAAATCGGTTTGAGCAAATAGTCGAAAGCAGTTGCTTTGATGGCTTCGATGGCGTATTTTTCATGTCCGGTGGTGAATATAATGCAGGGTGTATCGGGGTATTTCTTCAACTCTTCCAAAAACTCAAGCCCTGTCATTTCCGGCATTTCCACATCCAAGAAAATAAGATTGCATTGGTTTTCCAGCATCCAGTCGAGGGCATGATTGGCTCTGGTGAAAGTTTTCGCAATTGTAACATATTCGATTTCAACCAGCAGGATTTTCAGGTTTTCGATGGCTGTTGGCTCGTCGTCGATGATGATGGAATGAATTACATGCATTTTTTTATTGAGTTGAACATCTATCACAAAAATATGAAATATTAACCGAATGGAATAAAAAATTCAGTAGCTTTGTGTTTTTCATTTTGGCTGGTACATATTTCGTTAAATCAAATTATGGAATATTACGTTATCAGTTAATAAAATTTGGATAAAAATGAGCACGATCGAATTGAAAGCGTACGAAATCTTCAAGAGTAAATTAGGCGAAAAGGAAGCTGAAACACTCATAGAGTATTTTGATTCAAAGACAGATAAAAAAATCTCTGATAAGAAGGATGTTTTTGCCACAAAAGAAGATGTAGCGCATTTAAAAGAGACTATGGCAAATCTTAAAGCTGAAATCATCAAGTGGATGTTTATTTTTTGGATTGGTCAGCTTGGGGCGTTGGTTGCCATTATAAAACTTTTAACTTAATAGCGTTCTTTCATCTCGCCGGTATCTACTTTTTAATTTCTTTGGCATATTTACTATCTTTCGAAATCTCTCTTTAATAGCTGATCTTTATAATCCTTAGTTAATCAATCGCTAATTTAACAACCACCTCAGTACCGGCTGGTTCTCCGTTTTCATTTTTCATATCATTTACCACATGTAATACCGTTTTTCCGGTAAGCGATTTAAAAATCTTGTAATATTTTCCCATTATTTCCAGCCCTTTGCCGGTTCCGTCGGTACCACTTTCGCCGGCAGCCTGTCGTCCGATACCGTCATCAGCAACCGAAATCAACAAAAAGTTTTCATTTTTGGAAATTGATATTCGGATGTTACCTTTTCCGTTTCTTGCCTTCAATCCGTGTTTGATGGCATTTTCCACATGCGCCTGGATGAGCATTTTAGGGATTTTAATATCTGAAGGCACTTCTTCTTCAATTTTAATTTCATAATTCAAATGCTCTCTGAATCTAAGCTTTTGTAACCTCAGGTAATCTTTTACAAATTCAATTTCCTCCTCGAGCGAACGCTGAAATTCGTCCGACTGTTTTAGTGTTGTGTTTATCATCCTTGAAAAACTTACGATGTAATCATAGGCAGCATCAGGCGAATTTTTTAAAACATATCCTGCTATGGCATTGAGCACGTTCATGGTGAAATGCGGCTCCAACTGGTTTTTGATTGTGGCAAATTGCAGCCGCTGAATTTCTTTTTCGATTTCACGGGTTTTCCTCATTTGACGCCGTTGCAGAAACTGGATGAACCAGACAATTAAATACAAAATGAAATACGCCCCGGCATAATATCCGAACCTGAATTGGTAATGCGGGTTTTTTGCGATCATAAATTTGGTGATCAGAGTTCCGGTTTGGATAGCAAACGTGGGATTGTTTTCAACCGGGTTGATGGCAAAAAACATTACATTCCGGCTTAACATGGCAGTTATATTCGTTTCGATGTAATGATCGAAATCCTGATTGGAAATACAGAGCCTGGATGATTGTTGATCCCAAAACAAATACCACGTTTTACCATTGACTTTAACACTTTGACGAAGTGCCGGAAAGCCGGGCAGCTTTTTGTTAAGTAATGGGTGCTTATTTAGTAAAGTATCAAAACAATAGATTTGATTGCCATCGATCAATAGCAATTCATCTTTTCTCCACAGAAAAATGGTGTTTCTAAGAGTACTGACACCAACTTTCTTTTGAGTTTCTGATTTTCCGGCTTCATTGTACAGCGTAACCAATATTGAATCTGAAACAATGTCCTTGTCAACTCCCATTTTATCAAGAACCGACATCAATTTGTATCGCTGATCTATTTTCCCAAAAAATAATCGTGAATAGGTGTTTCTCCCGCCTAACTGATAAGGTTTAAATTTGAAGTTAAGATTGTTATCAAATACCATAAACCAGGAATAGTTATCTGAATATTTTAGTGTGTCGTCAATTTTCATGTTGGCAAGCGCCTGTGAAGAAAGCAAGACTTCAGGTATGGAATCATTGTCAATATCCACAATTTGCGTTATTCCACCCCTCACTCCAAGCGGAATGGATTTGTGCAAGGAATCGTTTGCAATATCATACCAGTATATGCGTCTGGGATATTTTGAGAAACCCGCCATAACCTGGAAAACCAAATCCAAATTTGTATCCTGATTCATGTCAATTAATCCAAATATTGCCGGGATATAGTCAAGCTTGCCATCGCGAAGCAAAACCGAGTCAACCTTAAGCGTACGTTTTCTAAAATTCAAAGTATCAAAAACATCTGAAACATGCAACCAGATTTCAGTATCAAATTGGGTAAGACAGAATATTTCCTTAATACTGTCGTGATCATAATCTCCAATAAAAACAGCGTTTCCGTTTTTCGGGAATATTCCTTTTTCCAAATTGAACTGATCTAAAACCTTTCCATCTTTTTCAACAACAAATGCCGCCTCCCCCAGGATATTGGTTTTTGCGCGTATCAATTCCACGCTGCCATCCATGTCGAGGTCGTGATAATAGTAGCTTACCCCGTCTGTCTCTAACATTTTGCGCAATTCCTGTGAAATGAATTCTTTCTGTGTATTATCATAGTAAACAATAATCGGGATCAAAAACACAGCCGCCAGGAAAAACGGGCTGGAAACGATATCTATTATTGCCGGACTTTTCATTGAAATTACATAAGTTACAAATATAAATTTTTATCACATGGGTAAACATAAAATCGGATTTTATTACTACCGGCCGGGATCAGTTCAACGATTTTACCATCGACATCACTAATCATCCGAAAGGAATCTATTATCTGAAAATAACACAAGGAGGATTGCAAACGGTCAGAAAGCTGGTGTTGCAATAAAATGCGGCAAGCCACCCGGTGAATCCTGCCTTGGCAGTTGAACTGATTTTTAACAGGCAGAGCTTCGTTAAACAGTTATTCACCGCGCGACTATCTGACCGGCCCCTTTCGCAAAATGCGGAGGGGGCTTTTTATTCTGTAATATCTTTCTGCCCGTAAGGTTTATTATCGGTAACCCTGAACTTTACAAGACGGGTATAATTTTCAGGATTCTTCACTATTCCTGAAACAATTGCCTCATTGTGATTATTTTGTGTGCTCTTTCCACTGAGGCATAGAACAGGGGGGATCTCCACACCGGATTCATTCAATCCGCAAAGCTGAACATGGATTTGGGTGCTGTTCTGATCAATTATTTTGAGCGCAGCCTTTACCTTAATTGCAGATAAATCCATGGAAGTGATTTCAACAGATGAGATCACAAAGTTTCGCCTGATCAGATTTTGTTCAACAGGAATTAACACCGGTTTGGGCAGGCTATCGAATAATCGCTGAATTTCCTGGTTCCCTTCCTTCCTCAGGTTTTTGGCCATCGTAGCAAATTTATAGGCGGAACTGATATCAACACATTCGTCAGCTTTCTTTTCCAGGGCTTCAATCTCCATTTTG
>JAGYLT010000271.1 GCA_018400545.1 Bacteroidales bacterium | reverse complement strand
CATCAACAACAAACTCAAAAACCTGAAAGCCAATGGCGGTGTGATTGTGTTGGATAAAAACGGAAATATCGCCATGCCATTCAATACCAGCGGGATGTTTCGGGGATATCTTTATCCGGATAAGGAGCCGGAAACATTTATTTTTCCAAATTAGTAATCACAGCTTCCGAAACTGTCTACAAACATATAATAGATATTTTATCATTGGACGGATTGCAAATCCGCCCATGCGTTTGTTGAGTGGGATTAAAAACCAATAGCTAACTAACTTTAATAACTTAATAACTCACAAAGTGAAAACCATCCGTTGGGGCATTATAGGTTGTGGAAATGTTACGGAAGTCAAAAGCGGGCCGGCATTCAGGCTGGCTGAAAACTCTGAATTAGTTGCTGTGATGCGCAGGGATGGGGAAAAAGCCAAAGATTACGCTAATCGGCATAAAGTGAAATACTGGTATGATGATGCAAAGGCTTTGATCGAAAACAATGAGGTAGATGCTGTTTATGTGGCTACACCACCTGCATCGCACAAGCAATACGCGTTGATGATCGCTGAAGCCGGAAAGCCGGCATACATCGAAAAACCGATGGCCCTGAATTACAAGGATTGCCGGGTTATGATCGAAACTTTTAAAGACAAAAATTTACCCTTGTTTGCTGCCTATTACCGCCGGGCATTGCCCCGGTTTTTGAAAATTAAATCCATCATCGATTCCGGAGCATTGGGTGAAATAAGGTTTGTAAATGTGGTGATGCATAAAAAGCCAACTGAATCCGATCTGACCGGGAAAAGTAACTGGCGGGTGCAGCCTGAAATTTCAGGTGGAGGTTATTTTGTTGATTTGGGGAGTCATATGCTGGATATCCTGCAATTTTATTTTGGGGATATCATTTCAGCCGATGGCAGGGCTGTTAATCAGGCCGGATTGTATCCCGCTGATGATATGGTGAGCGGACAATTCATTTTTGCATCCGGCGTTCAGGGAACCGGAATCTGGAATTTCTCATCATTCGATGATCTGGACCGGACAGAAATCGTGGGCTCCAAGGGAAAAATCACCTTTGCCACTTTTGGGAATTCTCCGGTCATTTTAGAAACTCAAAATGGAAATGAAACCTTTGATCTGCCAAACCCACGTCATATCCAGCAACATCTCATCCAGACCATTGCAGATGAATTAAACGGAAATGGAAAGTGCCCGAGTACCGGTTTAACTGCTTCCCGCACCAATTGGGCTATGGGTAGATTGATGGGGTAGAGCAATAAAGCATAGTGCTACATATCACCAAATCATCTTACCCTACCACCATCACCTTCACACTCTTGTTCCACTTTCCTGCCCTGAGGGCGCACATGTAAAATCCGTTGGACAAATCTCTTGTGTCCAGTTCAACGTGATTTTGGGATTGCGTTGCAATTGTTTTCTGAATGTTTTTTACCTCTTTGCCATAAATGTCGCAAAGGGTGAGCGTAACTTCGCTGTTTTCCGGGGCTGTGTAGCGGATGGTCGTTTTGTCGCTTGCCGGATTTGGATAGCAGGATAATGAGAGTGGGTTGTTTTCGGTGCCGAATTCAGCAACCGAAGTTACCAACGGAGAAATCCTGCCATAGTAAACATCCTGTTCGCCATTAAATGTTGCAGCCCATGCCAGGTGCGCGCTTTCATCATCAGAGCGCATATCAAAGTAGTCGCCCATTTTATCCTGGTTTGGCCAGCCTACATGCGGATCGAACATATCCGAAAGCTCAAAATTGGCCGACCAGTTGTCGCCCTGATCCAAAGAATAGGCATAAAAAAGTTGTGATTCTACAGAGTTTCCGGGTGAGTTGCGCGTATCGAGCCAAACCACATCAATCCTTCCACCCGGGGCTACCGACAAAGTGCCAAACCACTGGTGATCAAACACAAATTCATCATCGTTGATACGGATCGGGTCATCCCAGGTTTGGCCGCCATCTGTTGAACGGGCAAACATTACATCGCCAGGATCAGTATTTGAACTGCGATTAACTGAAGCCACCACATACACATTTCCGTGCCCGGGGCCACCTGACACATCCACATCAATATCAGCCTGTCCCATCAGCCCCGCAGGATTAACGTTGGGATAAAGCCCAAGCTGGCCATCGAGATTTACTTCTGAGTAGGATTCAAAATTTGCGGGTAGTTCGGGATTCATTGCTGAGGCAGATTTTGCAACAATGATTTCTGAACCCAGGCCTTCACCAACAATATACAATTCGCCGTCGGGGCCAACGGCCATTGTGCCCCAGTTTGGGTCGCCGTCAATCATCACACAATCATCGCAGGTGTAATCACCAAAATTACTGGTAAGGCTGTTATAATAAATGTTACCATCTGAGTCGGCATCCAGCACCGGGTCTGAACGGAAAACGCCGCCCTCAATCACTTCGGGGAAGGTCCATGTTTCGCCGCCATCTTCGGTGTAACCTATACCGGCCTGACGAAAGTTTGAGCTGATATTGTCAAACTGACGCCAGCCAATGATCATCCGGTTTGGGTTGGTAGGATCCACAGCGATGGAAGGTTCGTTGGCTGCATCACCGATGATGTTTTCACCGTCTTCATTCACATTCACCTGGGTCATAAAAAAGAAGTCATCGCGGGTTTTGTATGCCGGTGAAGTTCTTTTGTTATTCCATTCATTGGGGATATAAGGGTCCTGAAGCTCCTCGTGGTACAGGTACTTTTTTAAGGTGTTTTGAGCAGATGTGTGGTTGCTAAGTATTGCTGCAAAGCAAATAGCGAGTAACATTAACAGAGAAAGCTTTTTCATGATATTGAATTTTGATGCGTGTTTTGTATCTACAAATTTAGTTGTTATTATTCAGATTTGAATTTATGGGATGCAATTTTGTTTTCAATATGGAATGGCTCAACTAATTAAACGCGCGACAGTTATCAGTGATGAACATTTTTAAATACTAAAAAGTGTGTCTTTTCCAAAAGTCCGGGTGTTAGCATTGTGCGAATTCCAGTAGAATCATTATAGTTAAGCCGGGTAAAATCATGTAATTTTTTTTGGCATTTTAGATCATTGAGAATCCAACCCAATTTCCGCCCAAAAAATTTCCCTACCTTCATCTCCCAAATTTTTTTTTGAATAATGAAACATTTACTTTCCACATTGTTATGCTGCATTTTTGCCTTAGGCCTCAATGCCCAACAAAATTCAATTCTTGAAACCATCTCTTACCGCCCGCTTGGCCCTTACCGCGCCGGCTCCTGGGTTTTGGCCATTGCCGTTCCTGAAACCGGTAATCCTGATTTTGCCTACACCTTTTACGTGGCAGGCCGCAATGGCGGCGTTTGGAAAACTGAAAATAACGGCACAACCTTTTCGCAGGTTTTTGATTCCACCGGGGTGAGTAGCATCGGAGCATTGGCCGTTTCCAATTCCAATCCTGATGTGGTTTGGTCGGTAGTCAGTTTCGCGAGGTTGAATTTGAATTAGATGATTATTCCGTACTTTTGTAATGATTCAAATTTCAAACATGATGAAAAAACTTCCGATTGGTATCCAGGAATTTTCGAAATTGATTAATGAGGATTGTATTTATGTGGACAAAACCGAATTGATCCACAAATTGCTACAGCATCATTATTATTTTCTTTCCCGTCCCCGCAGGTTTGGTAAATCGCTGCTGCTGAATACAATCAAAGAAATTTTTTTGGGAAACCGGGAACTTTTTAAAGGCCTTTGGATTTATGATAAAATCGACTGGGAAGTGTATCCTGTCATTAAAATCTCCTTTTCGAATATCGACTATAAAAATGCGGGGCTTTTTATTGCCATAAATGATGAACTCACACGTATTGC
>JAGYLT010000270.1 GCA_018400545.1 Bacteroidales bacterium | reverse complement strand
ACGGAAACGACCCTGCTTACCCTTCAAACTGTCGCTCAAAGATTTGAGGGCACGGTTTGATTCGGTTTTTACCGCATTTGCTTTTCTTGAATTGTCGAACAATGAATCCACAGCTTCCTGGAGCATACGCTTTTCGTTACGCATAATCACATCCGGAGCCTTGATTTCTATCAAACGTTTCAGCCGGTTATTTCGGATAATTACCCGGCGATAGAGGTCGTTCAGGTCGGAAGTGGCAAAGCGTCCACCATCGAGTGGTACGAGTGGCCTCAATTCAGGCGGGATCACAGGCACTACTTTTACGATCATCCATTCCGGTCGGTTTTCGATGCGGTTCCTTGCATCCCTGAAAGCTTCCACAACCTGGAGGCGCTTGAGTGCTTCGGCTTTCCGCTGCTGCGAGGTTTCGTTATTGGCTTTATCGCGCAACTGGTATGAAAGCTCATCGAGGTCGAGGCGGGCCAGTAGATCATGTAGCGATTCAGCGCCCATTTTGGCAATAAATTTATTGGGATCGCTGTCGTCGAGGTACTGATTTTCTGGTGGAATGGTTTCCATGATATCGAAATACTCTTCTTCAGTCAGGAAGTCGAGGTATTCGATGCCATCGTCAGCTTTGATACCGGGGTTGATTACCACGTATCTTTCATAATAGATAATCGAATCGAGCTTCTTGGTTTGGAGGCCAAGCAATGCGCCGATTTTATTGGGAAGCGATCTGAAAAACCAGATGTGAGCAACAGGCACAACAAGCTGAATGTGTCCGGCACGTTCACGGCGTACTTTCTTTTCGGTAACTTCCACACCACAGCGGTCGCAAACGATTCCTTTATACCTGATTCGCTTGTATTTTCCACAGTGGCATTCCCAGTCTTTAACCGGGCCAAATATCCTTTCACAAAACAAACCGTCGCGTTCGGGCTTGTAAGTTCTGTAGTTAATCGTTTCGGGTTTCAAAACTTCACCATGAGAACGTTCCAGGATCGTTTCGGGCGAAGAAAGGCTAATAGTAATTTGCGAAAAATCGCTTTTTACAATGGATGTGTCTTTTCTAAAAGCCATTAATGGATATTATTTTAATGATTGTTTTTAAAATGATTTGATTAACCCCGAAGGCATTAATCAAAAGTAACATTGAGCCCCAGTCCGCGGAGTTCATGGATGAGTACGTTGAACGATTCCGGAATTCCGGGTCGTGGCATTGGGTCACCTTTCACGATGGATTCGTAGGCTTTTGCACGGCCAATTACATCATCGGATTTTACAGTGAGGATTTCCTGCAGCACATTTGAAGCACCATATGCTTCGATGGCCCAAACCTCCATCTCACCGAATCGCTGACCACCAAACTGGGCTTTACCGCCAAGCGGTTGCTGTGTAATGAGTGAGTATGGCCCGATGGATCTGGCGTGCATTTTATCGTCAACCATGTGGTGGAGCTTAATCATGTAGACAACCTACGGTTGCCGGCTGATGGAAACGTTCGCCGGTTCCGCCATCGTGAGAATGATTTGCCGTTTTCGGGCAATCCTGCTTTTTCGAGGTATTCGTTTATATGTTCAATCTGGGCACCGTCGAAAATTGGTGTGGCAAAATTCACGTTCAACTTCTTACCTGCCCAGCCCAACACAGTTTCATAAATCTGACCCAGGTTCATCCTCGAAGGTACACCCAGCGGGTTCAGAACAATATCAACCGGGGTGCCGTCTTTCAGGAAAGGCATATCCTCTTCGCGAACGATTTTGGCAACGATACCTTTATTTCCGTGGCGCCCGGCCATTTTATCACCTACCTTGAGTTTGCGTTTTTTAGCAACGTAAACTTTGGCCATTTTCACAATACCGTTTGGAAGATCATCGCCAACTGTGGCAACAAACTTCTTGCGGTTAAAGATACCGAGTACCTCTTTGTATTTAATGACGTAATTGTTGATAAGTGATCCGATGAGCGCATTCTTTTCCTTATCGGTTGTCCACTTGTTTGGATTCACCGTCAGGTAATCAATACCCAAAAGCAGTTTCTGGGTGAATTTAGCTTTTTTGGGTAGCACCTCATCTTTGAAGTTATTAAAAACGCCCTGTGAAACCTTGCCACTCACAAGCACCATCAATTTATCGACAAGCTTGTTTTTGAGTGCGGCAGATTCTCTTTTGAATTCCTTTTCGAGTTCGGTAATCTCATCTTTTTCTTTTCCCTTGGTTCGCCTGTCGCGAATGATGCGCGAGAAAAGTTTCTTTTCGATAACCACACCCTGCATGGAAGGTGGTGCTTTAAGTGAAGCATCTTTCACATCGCCGGCTTTATCGCCGAAAATCGCCCTGAGGAGTTTTTCTTCCGGAGTAGGATCGGATTCACCTTTTGGGGTGATTTTTCCGATCAGGATATCGCCTTCGTTAACTTCAGCACCAATCCTGATCAATCCGTTTTCGTCGAGATCTTTTGTGGCTTCCGATGAAACATTGGGGATATCATTGGTCAATTCTTCCACACCACGTTTTGTATCCCGTACCTCGAGCACAAACTCTTCGATGTGAACAGAAGTAAAAACATCGTCTTTAACTACTTTTTCAGAAAGCACGATGGCATCCTCAAAGTTGTAGCCTTTCCAAGGCATGAATGCTACCATGAGGTTGCGCCCCAGGGCTAATTCGCCGTTTCGGGTGGCATATCCCTCGCAAAGCGGTTGTCCTTTAACAACTTTCTGGCCTTTCTTAACAATTGGCCGGAGGTTTATGGATGTGTTCTGGTTTGTGCGCTGGAATTTGGTAAGCTGATAGGTTTTTTTATCGTCTTCAAAACTAACCAGCCTTTCGTTTTCGTGGCGTGTATAGTGAACCGTGATTTCTCTGGCGTCAACATATTCAACAATTCCATCGCCTTCGGCCTGGATGAGCACCCTTGAGTCGCGGGCAACAGCACCTTCGATGCCGGTTCCCACAATCGGTGCTTCAGCTTTTAACAGTGGTACAGCCTGGCGCATCATGTTCGATCCCATCAGGGCACGGTTGGCATCATCGTGCTCCAGGAACGGAATAAGCGATGCAGCCACCGAAGCAATCTGGTTTGGCGCCATATCGATGAAGTCCACTTTTTCGCGGTCTTCGATTGGGTAATCGGCCTGGAATCTGACTTTTACCTTTTCGCGGACAAATTCCCCGTCATCATTAAGTAAGGAGTTGGCCTGTGCAATGATTTTGTTTTCTTCTTCTTCAGCGCTCAGGTAGGTTTCTTCCTCATCAATCTGCACCACACCTTCTTCTACACGCTTGTAGGGGGTTTCGATGAATCCCAGCTTATTGATTTTCGCAAACACACAAAGTGACGAAATCAAACCGATGTTGGGGCCTTCAGGTGTTTCAATCGTGCAGAGTCGTCCGTAGTGTGTGTAGTGAACGTCACGTACCTCAAATCCGGCGCGCTCTCTTGAAAGACCACCAGGGCCCAGTGCGGATACACGTCTTTTGTGGGTCAGCTCCGACAGCGGATTGGTTTGATCCATAAACTGTGAAAGCTGATTGGTACCAAAAAAAGAATTGATTACCGAAGAAAGTGTTTTGGCGTTGATTAGGTCGGTTGGTGTAAATACTTCATTATCCCTAACGTTCATGCGCTCACGAATGGTACGCGCCATACGGGCAAGTCCGACACCAAACTGTGAATAAAGCTGTTCTCCAACGGTACGTACACGGCGGTTACTCAGGTGGTCGATATCATCCACCTCACGTTTGGCATTCACCATCTCGATCAGGTATTTGATGATGGAGATGATGTCGTCCTTGGTGAGCACCTTGGTGTCCATGGGGACATCCAGGTGGAGTTTTTTATTTATCCGGTAGCGACCTACA
>JAGYLT010000027.1 GCA_018400545.1 Bacteroidales bacterium | reverse complement strand
GCTGAATTGCTGCTCGAACGATTCCACGGCCTCGTAACCATCTTCATAAATATTTACCGGATAAAGCCATGGAAAATTACGATCGTACTGAAAAACCCCGCTAAAGGCAGTGTAGCCAAACGTCCCGTCAGGAAAAACCTGTGGGAGCAGATTATAGTCTCTACGATGGAAATGGGCCGTATCACGCAATTTTCCTTCATGAATAATTACCGTTTTTCCGTTTTCTTTTCCGGTTTTGAATTTTCTGATCTCATTGGTGTAAACCTGTGTGTGGCCTTTGTTAGGGCTCGTAGTGTACCTTCCATCGAAACGATTGCCAAAAACAAGGTGATACAGATCGTCAATTTTTGCCAGGTAGCCACCTGAAACGGCCATCGCCTGGTCTTCAATCTGGTAAAACCATTGCCGGATTTCACCACCTGATTTCACAGCCCTGACCAAAGCAGCAACATCAGCCTGAACAAGGTAAGGAAAAGTAACATAATCACCGGCAGCTTCACTCCAGCCATATCCCCCGATCATCGTCAACAGGTTTCCATCCTGATAAAAAGACATATTGGTCGATTGTAACTGTTCATAAAGGGAAACCGGAAGGCCTTCCAAAGGCTTCTTCCAGACTTCGGCAGTTTCAGGATGGATAACCCAGATGTTTGTGTTTGAAAATGCTTTGGGATATGCAAATTCAGGCCGGTGATCATGCAGGCCGTCCGTTCGCCCGCCGATGATCAGCCATTGCCCTTCATAAACGGCATGAACATAGGAATTAAGCGCCGGGGCTTCCGGAAGTGAAAGCGCTTCAATTTCTGCTTCGAGTAAGAAAGCAGGCTTATGTTCACCACATGAAGCCATGGCGAACAAAACGAGTAGTCCAAGTGTTTTCAAGATATGATGTGACATCGTAACATTCATTTTTTTGATCTAAAATGCAAAAGTAATATCGTAGAAACAATTTAAAACCTTTTGTGTTAATAAACATGATAAATTGAAACGCACTGATATGTCGAAGATGATAAATAATTTCCCCCTGTTTCCTATTGGTTTAATCGTATTTCCCGGAGAGGTGCAACCGTTGCATATTTTTGAGCCACGGTATAAGCAACTGATCGCAGAGATGGAAGAATCAGAGGAAATTTTCGGGATACCGTATATTAACGATGGGAAGATTTGCGAATACGGCTCCGGTGTTGTGTTGCATAAGATCTTGGCCAAAAGCCCGACCGGAGAGATGGACATACTGGTGCGCGGGGTAAACCTGTTCAGAATTAGAACCATCGAAGAGCAACTTCCCGGAAAAATGTATGGTGGTGGCACCGTAGAATTCCTGGAAGAAATAAATATTTCTGTCTCTGAATCATTAAACGAATTGTACCGATCATACAAGCAGCAACTGGCTGAAATAAATAAAAGTAAAAAGGAAGCACCGCAGGTAATTACACCCAATCAAATACTGGACATTGCCGGCCAACTGCCTCTTGAAACAGATGAGAAATATGAAATTTTAAAATCGGACTCGCACGAAGAACGGGAAAACCTCATCGAAGAGAAAATCAATTTTCTGCTCATGATCAACAAAAAACTCGTGGAAGTGGGCTACCGGTTTTACCTGAATTGATCCTGGACTTCCCGGTTTTTTTCTTCAAAAATGCAGGCAATCAACTCACCCTTGCTGGTTAGCCGGTAAAATTTTCCATCTTCAATAAGTAAGGCTTCCGGAACCACATCATCCGTTCGGATGGGAACATCAATGGCAATTACCCGGCCGTCGAACAACGAAACCATACGTTTCACCTCTGTATGGGCAATCACCATTTTTGACATGCCGTAATATTTTAAAATCGACCTGACCTGCCGTTCGGTAATGCCTGCCGTTCCTGCAATCCCATCCAGAATATAGCCCCGATACCACAGGGGACCTTCTGCATTTAGCACCAGTGAGGTAAGATCAGCATTAAGCATTGGCATTTCCGGATTTACTGATAAAAACTTCTGCAACAGCAAATTGATTTTTTCAAAACTGAGCCGGCGCTGGAAAATTGAAGGGGAAATGCCCGCATGTGAAAAAATGCAATCGTTTATGGTGATAACCGTGTTTCGGGTCCTTAGATAATTTCCCAGCACAGCATTCAAGTTGTAAAAATCTGCATAATCCCGGATAAAATAATTTGAAAAAAATTCGTACTTCCTGTTCAGATAACGCGTATCGTTGAGCATCACCATCACTTCGTGATTGCCCAGCAGCATATGGACCCTGCCCCCATGCTTCCTGGCCTTCAGGTCGAGCTGGTAGATAAACCACAGGCTTTCTGTAACTTCGTTTCCCCGGTCAAAAACATCCCCAAGAAATACAATATGGCCATCGCCCCATGTCCAGTTCAGATTTTGATCGATGACATTGTTAATCTGTAAATATTTTACCAGTGCATTATAGTGACCATGGATATCACCAATGGCCAGTATTCTGCTAACCCCCTGATAAGTAACTGGCTCATCATTGATGGATTTTGGTATTACATATTCAAGGGTGTCATAGGCAAACCCGTTAATGCGGACTGTATCCGTATTGGCTGTAATGTATTTTTCACGTTTCAGCGGATAGTTGAGCACGGTGTCATAAATCATGTATAATACGTGCAACAGGCTATCGCTGAGCCACTCCATGTGAGGCCCATCGGTGTAATCGGGCAATCCCTTGTAATAGTTGCGCATTTCAAGGATCTTTACCAAGTATTCGGCAACATCAGGAAAGTTGGCCATATTGGCATAATCCAGTGCCATAAGGCCTTTGTCGTTCGTTTTAAGAGCATTGGCGCCATTTTCAATCAGCATCCGAACACCATTCAGATAGCCGCTTTTGGCTGCATAAATCAGCGCCGTATTGCCTTTCTTAACCGTCGTGTCGATAGCAGCGCCGCCATTGATGAGTTCGTGGATGATCATCAATTCCTTTTTCAAAACAGCATGAATCAGCGGCGTTTTATCCTTGCTTGAAAGATCAGGATCAGCGCCTTTGCTGAGGAGCATTTTTACTGCATTTTTGTTTTCATACCGGATAGCATAATTCAATAGGGTGTAACGTCCCCTATCGTATTGTGCATCAATATCTTCACCCTGTTCCAGAAAACGCCCCAGCACATCAGTGCGGCCTTTCTTGATGGACTGTAACACCTCCTTCTCCTGTGCCTGTCCATGGGAATTGCCTGCTGATATTAAAAAAACGAGTATGAAAAGTAAATATCGGATCATAATATTTTTACAGCACTTTTTAACTTATTGGACTGTAAAAGAATTGTTTATGTTTTTCATAAGAAATAACTCAGGCAAACGGGCCAATGTTCAAATTCTGATTCAGTATTTATTTTTGCCCAGGCACTTTTCCATAAATTCAAGTTTGATCATGCCTTCATTTTCAGTGTATTCATAAAATTCATCGTAAAAACTTATGGCATCTTTCCGTTTACGCTTATGCAGTGGCTCAAATTGTTCATAAATCTGGTAAATCTCATCCTTTTTACTTCTGAAATATGCAAACTGTTCCTCCAGTTGTTCCCGGGTACGGCAATATCCGCGAAAGAGCCTGTCGGAAACCGATTCGAGTTCAAATCTTGGCAATGGCTTGGCGTACACGGCATCCACCACGCCACACCAGTCGAAATCATAAGGAATAGCATATGGCGGTTCTTCATCATTCAGTTTGAACAGCTTGATATTGTGCAATGTTGAAACTGCCCAATCGGTATTTCCCACAAAATACTGAAACATGGCCAACCTGCTCATATGTTGATACCGGGTACTGTCCTGAAAAAAATATTTTTCTTTGGTTTCATCCAGTCCCAGGCGGTCTTCCAGCACATCATCAGGCTCGATAAAAAAAGCGAAACTTTCCTGTGATTTTTTGCCGGAGGGTTCATCCACATAATTGATATTGAACGGCCGCACCCTGAAGCTTGTATCGGTTAAAATATTAAAAACCCGGTACACCAGATATTCGCTCATCACATACTGCCTGTAGGCCCTTGATTTTGGCCTGCAATGGGTTACAAGCTTCACTTTATCCAGTCCTTCAAATATGGTTCCCTTTACCTGTTTCTTCTTAAAATTGATGCGCAAAGGTGGAAAAACGCAGTTATCGGGATCCCTTCTGAAGTTCCCGCGGGTTTCGATTTTGATGTTAAAGACCAAAGTGTCAGCTCCTTCGATGTATTCCAGAAATGCAAGGTGTTCCCTTCTGTCATCGCCAACATCATCCAGGATTGATTTAAAATCGGCCCGCAGCGTGATATCCAGGATATCATGTGCAGTAAACAACGGCTTTGCATCACCGGTGGTATAATCCTGCGAAACGGCCACATGCCCTGATAGACAAATGAATACAGAAAAGAAAAATATCCGGATTAATATGCTCATGTATTATTAAATCTTGATTAAACTGTTAAAAATCATTTCCTCTGCATAGGTATCTTTCAACTCAGGTTTTGCCAAAAAATAGCAAAACCCGGGTTGAGCGCCTAATCATCATCGTTATCATCCTTAAACGCAAAGTTATCTAAAGTCTCCGCCTCAAAGAAATTGGTGGAATATTTATCCCAGAAGTAATAGATGGTGATTTCGGCGGTATCGCGCAGAAAATTGATCTTGCCAATCTCAACCCTGTTGATTTTTAAACCGGTACGTCTTTCCAGGTCATCAATGAATTTCTTTTGATTCTGCGGTTTGATCAGGTCGATCTTCTCGTAAATAATAGTTTTGCTGGATTCGTGCTTAAAGCTCCAGAAATACTCGATAACCAGGGCAATCAGCGCCAGCATGATGTTGGCAAACAGCAGTTCCACATAGCTGATGGCCTTATCGGAAAGGGCATTCATCACAGAAATACAGATGATCAGGAAAAGGTAAGTCATTTCCTTGATCGGGATGGTGCTTGTGCGATACCTGATAATACCGAAAAGTGCAAACAAACCCAGGGCAAACCCAAGCTGCAGGTCCACATTTTGTAGCAGGTACGAAAGGAAAAACACGGAAACACTGATCAAAACGTAAGTGAACAGATATTCCTTGCGCCGGTTGTTTGTGTAGTAAATATATCTTACGATGACCAATGTAATGATCAGGTTTAGTAAAAACCTGAAGCCCATCATCAAAAAGTCGTTTTGATTGAAAAAATCAATACCGAACAACTTCGGATCAGTAATGAAATGAAGCATTGCCATTATCATTGCATATTTTATTTAAATGAATAATTTTCTGTTTAAACCTGTTGTATTTCACCCCGGAACCAGTCATCACAAGGCCCATACAGTATTTGCTGAAGTTCATCGGCAGGATATGATTTTCCCTGAAAACCTTCTCCAAATCAGAAAATCCGGAACTTTTGCTTTGCTTAATTTCTGCGATCACAAGCAAAGGCAATTCTTTTTTACGGGCCGCCTGCTCAAATGACAGGTTAAGGTCGATGGTAACGCGTTCGGGGTTGGATTTATGCACGAGCGTTATCCTGTTGAAATGATTATGCATCGCAGGGTGCAGCATCTTTGCACGATAGGGGGTGATCTTTTTAATAAACTTTTTTTCGTCCTTGCAAAAAGCCATATTCCGGTTGGCTGTTTCGATGCGTTTTTTCCGGGTACGCCCTTTGTTGCATTTAAATTTAATCTCCAGATAAACCTGACCCGAATTCACATATTCACGCCTGCGCACCTTAAACCGGTTAAGTTTCTGATTGTGATGGTCGTGGTACATGGTGTAACCCAGCGTATCGTAGTATAGGGAATTGTACGTAAAAACCCGGTCGGAATCAATTTGCAGGATGCGATATTTTGCGGAAGCCTTAGAAAGAATGGCAGGCAGCCTTTCTGCCGAAAAAACAAATTTCTTATCAAAGCGGTCCATCAGCTTCACACGGTCCATTTCCGTGAGGGATATGGCGTTGAAGCTCTCGATAGCCTGATTGATATGATCACCTGCCAGGGAGGGTTCCGGAGCTATTAATTTTACGGTATTTCTTAACAAATTATCGCGCTGCATGATGCAAATCCTAAACGAGCAAAAGTAAAGAAATATTTGGATCGCAAGAGTACACCGGAACCCACCCATTTATTTTAAGGAGGGCAATAAGTTGATTCAGCAGGTGATGATCAACAGGGCAATTCAGCAGGGTGCGTCAACATACCGGGTGCGGCCAAAAACCGAAACAGGAACTGAACGCCGAATCAAGGATAATCGGTGCACATCTGCAAACATGGCTGAAAAGGGTAGTTTGAGGGTAAAGTTAAAAAGTGAATGATAAAACAGATTCAGGGATCCGGCGCGGGTAAGCCGGAAATAAGTTATCATCTTTAATGCGATATTTTTTGGCTTGGCGAAGCCACGGGTTTTCAATTTTCGTTTTTCATGTGTTAAATGATTTTGAAATGGATAATTTGATTGGTTATGTTGGAAAAAAGATGGTTGATCAGACATTGAAAAATACCTGGATTTAAAGCTTTTAAAGGGTGACCGATTATTAAAGCGGGGATGATTTCCAGTGCCGGTACCTTCTGTAAAAACCGGAATGAACTCCTGCTCACCCATCATGAAAAATTCGTCCATGAACCGGTAGAAATCTTCAATGCTGGTTTGAACCTGACGGATGATCACCGATAATACCTTAAAAATGAAACGCACTATTGGCGCAATGAGCCAAATTAAAAAGTTTCGCAACCTACTTGTCAGATCATTAAATTGAGCTGGTTTTATTTGTAAGTTCACCTTTGGTAATAAAACGCTGATTTTCTTCAGGGTATCTGCATGGTTTTGAAATCTCAGCAAATACCCGTGAAATCCCATTGGTTCATCGGGGGGTTTTTGATTTGTTTTTTGGTTCCGAAGGTTTTTTACCGGAATGTTTTGGTGCTGGTAATGGTTCATCATTGCTTTCATAATTGGTATTTGTTTTTGCCTTCAATAGCTTAATCAGGTAATTAATTTTTACTTAACTTATAACAATTTTTTCATGGAAAATCATGCAACAAAGGTATAACAAAAACAACCTTTAGTAACTGCTTATCAGTATTTTAACAGATTAATTTTTAGCTTAACCTCCTTAATTAACCCCTTAAACAAAATCCGGCATTAACTTAAGTTAAGTTAATTTTTTGCTTAATTATTTGCATATTTTTCTTAAGTTGTATTAACTTTACAGCTTCAAATTGCCATCCGGATTAGTGCAGGGCATATCTTTTTCAATCAAGATTTCATTTATTCATCGGGAAAAACCAACCGGCTTATGCTTGCTGAGTTTTCATTTTTAAGGCATCCATTGGAAAAAATACTGCGTTTTGGTCAGGATATGGTTCCCGGCATCGCGCGGCTGGATGTGTTCTATTATGATGAAAACAGCAAGTCGATTGTAGCCAAAACCACGACAAAAGAGATGGAAAGCCCCTACGGCCAGGTTATGGATATTCCCGATCCATCTAAAATCAGTGGATTAAGAAAACGTAAGCCGGGCTTTGAGTGGATGCTAAAAGAGAAGATTCCCTGGGTATCTCCGGATCATGAAAACATCAAAACCGACGTTTTTAGCGAACTTGAAAAATTTGTGCTGATAATAGCTGTGGAAAGCATCGAAAAGACCGGAATCAGCGATCTTATTTTGTTTTATTTCAATAAAAACCTCAGCAATTTGTTGATGCGGAAAACAAAGGATATTTCGGTGGATGAAAAAGATTTTGTGGGTGCAGCATACAAATCGGCGGTAGATGCCATGATACGTGCAGCGCGGGAAGACCGGGCGGTTTGGGAGGATTTTGCACCGGCATTCCGGAACAACACCCAAACCATCGAAAACCTCCGCGCTGAACTGGGCCAGATGCGAAACATGTACCGGGAACGCCTGGAGGCTTCCTGTCAGTTTTACCTTTCAAAACTCTCAAAACAATATGGCCGCAGCTACGAATTGACGCCGGATGCTCTGGAACTGATACGCAAATACGAGGGAGAATATTTCAGGCTGGAAAACGCCATCAAAGCCGGCGTACGCATTGCCAACAACATGCATATCGGGAGCGGAAAAGAGGTGATCGGTATCAGCGAATCTTACCTGAATTTCAATACCAGCAAACGGATTGAGGAAATCCATGATGCGCATTTGCAAACAGAGCTGGAGAAGCCATTCAATTATTTAAACCAACTGGAAGAAATTTGTGAAAGCCTGCAAAAACACAATCGCCCCATCACGGGTAAAAATGTAGCTGAGCAAATGAATCCGCCGGTGAAAGCACCCACCATCACCATGTACCTGAACAGTAACCAGGAGAAGGTTTTAAGGCTGTTCAACTTTTATACTGAGAAATGGAAAATTCTGCGCACGGGTTTCAAGCCCACGTTTAATTTGCTGGAAAATGCCCGCAACCGGCCACATCAGGTTTGACGTATTTTTTGGCTGAGACGAAAAACCGGTGGAGCCAGAACCTATAAAAACAGGTATTGCCTGTTTTTGTGATGTTTCAGCCTTTCTTGCTACTCAGGCAGAATACTGATATAATATTGGGAATCAACTGGAAGGAGCATTTATCCGGCAACAAAATGGCAACAGGCTGAAGGCCTGAAACAATACAAAGCTAGCATCAGCCCTTACAGTTAAAGTAAAAAAATCTTGATATCGGGATTTAATAATCATTCAGTAGTGTCCGACTAAAATTCAAAAATTAGTAATTATGGATATAGATTCCTCGCTTCGCTCGGAACGACAATAAGTTACGGTATTTGGGAGGGAGGCAGGCGGGCAGAGCCGCCGCCCTCCCCCTCCTTCCTCAAAAAAACTCATGAAAGCCCTGTCATTCCGAGTAAAGGAGGAATCTCAAACACTTTAACAGACACTACTGATAATCATTCTCAAACAAATCATCAAAAACCTGAAATTGCTTCCTTGAAGCATGAATCCAACTTCCTTATGATGCATTTACCGGGAATTTTATGGTGTTGAATGGCCGGGTCGTTCCATGTACTACATTTGATTTTTACTACCATTTCCAACACCTTCAGTGTACGAGGTATTGCGCATTATGCAGGGCAAACTCTTTTTGAAGACCATGGAGCGCCTTGAAAACCCATGAAATTTCTGTGTGATAGTTTCAGCGTTTCGTATGGGTGATACTGCCCGGCAAATCCATCAACTTAGTCAGGCCAACCAAACCATGACGGGCAATGTGAAATTAATTGTATCCTGCGGCGATAAGTTTGAAAATACAGACTCCCGTCAGATCATCATTTGTTTTATTCCCCACCACTACCCTACTCCGGACGAATACGAGCTTGGTATCTCCATGCAAAACCTGGAACTGGAACGTCCGAATCCGAATGCCAAATTCATTAACATTGACGTAACGAAAAAAGTAAATGAATTAAAACGCAAAACAGGAGTTGATGAGGTTCTGCTGGTGAATCATGAAGGTGAAATTACCGAGGGAAGTAAATCCAATATATTTTTTGTGCTTGATGATAAAGTGATTACACCGCCAAAAAAGCTGGTATTGCCGGGAATAACACGCGAAAAAATTATTGAAAGCTGTAAAATACACCGGATTAAACTTGAAGAACAAAATGTTAAAAAAAAGGAGCTTGAAAATGTTTCAGGAGCTTTTATTACAGGTACCTCGCCGAAAGTGATGCCTGTGAGGCAGATCGACGACTTGATATTTAGAACGGACCATCCGCTGATCAGGCAAATCAAAAACCAATATGATCAAATGATCAATGCGTACCTCAGTGAATTTACGATTGAAAAACTCTCCAAATAAGTTGCATCAACTCTGGATGCGCCCCATCGTACCGGAAATCACTTCTATTTCAATGGTTTTCTCAGGTTTTGGATCCTCTGCGTTTTTGTCGTAATACATCAACCGCAACACCATATTACCGGCACTTACCGTTTTGAAGGTAAAGGTGTAGGTTCCGTAATCCCCGCCTGTTTCGGCAGCAGATTGTATCACAGGTTCGCCTTTTTGCCTGACCACATCCCGGTTCAGGCCTACGGTTTTCCACATGAAACCTTCCTCTGGATTGCCCTTCAACTGCACCTGAAATTCCGAACCGATGGCATACTCAACACGGGTGCCGTTATCATTTTCGGTGAGCATTTCTCCGGTGCATGAACTCAGCAGCAGCGCAGAGAAAATCAAAACCGCAATATTTATTTTGCTTTTCATAGGTAATGGGAATTAAATGTTTGAGAGCGAAGTTAAGGTTTTTTCAATTAACCCTTTTTTATAAATTAGCCTCGAAATTAAAATCAATGGGTTATGCAAAAATTTACAATCCTGTTTTTCCTGAGTTTTTTCGTGCCGGTTTCATGGCTTCACACACAACCACTTGAAATTTCCGATCCTTTTTTGGAAATCAGCGCAGATGCAACCGATCCGCTTTACACAACTTATGCAGCAGCCATGGATCGCTCCAGACTTTATGGAGACAAGGCTTATAAAATGGATTACTATTCCTGCACAGAACCGCTCAGTTACAACAGCGACCAGGCCGGCAGGATATTTACCATCTGGAAAGTGGATGAAGTAGTGGTGGACAAGATGAGCGAATTTCATCAACAGCCGGTGGTTACAGCTTCGTTTCCTGATATGGCCATCCTGGAGTACGAACCCTGGCCGGGCATCAGCGTGCAGGAAATGTTTATGGCGTACAGCTCGACGATTTCAGTTGTGCGCATGTGGATCACCAACAACGATGAAGTTGATCACGAAATAGCCGTTTATCCGGTTTTGATGTTGGAAGAAGATTCTCTTCACATTCAGGAATTTGATGGAGATACCGATGGATTTATCACGCACAGGTATGAAACGCGGAAGCGGCTTATCAGCAATTTGTATGCGAAAGCACCCTACCCTACTGATGTGCGCGATCTTTTTGCCGCAGGTTTTCAAACCTATTCTCATGGCGCATATCGCGGAACGATGGATGATTTCTACAACATCATCAAAACCGATTTTTATTCCGATGACCGCTCCGATTTGCTTAACCTGGCCGACTCCGGCTATGTACGCTTTGCAGCCCTTCATGGTAAAATGAACCTCAGCCCCGGTGAGTCAACCGAGTTCCGCTATTTCAGGGGCATCCAGGATCAGCAGGAAGACCTATCTGATCTTACTAATGAAATCAACAAGTTAAAAGAAATCTCATTCCAGCCCTTTGTAGATGAAAATGTGGAGCTATTCGCTTCCGTGCCGCGCATAGGTTTTAAAAATGAAGACGAAAAACTGGCCTACCTTGGAGCCTTCAATCTGGCAAGGGGTTGCATGCTGCCACCCACCGGGGAAACGTCCCATAATTTTTACGTGTTCTCCCGCAATCCGCTGTGGGGCTGGGGCCATGGTCACCAGGTGCTGCACGAATCGTTAAGCATGCTTGCATACGCATATCTCGATCCTGAATCAGCACAGGGATCGCAGCGGGTTTACATGGAGCAGCAGGGCGAAGACGGTCTTATCGCCTACCGTCACGGCCCGCGGGGAGCACAAACCTATCCGCATAAAGGCAAACCAACTACTTCAGCACCTTTTTATAACTGGATAAATCTGGAAATTGTAAAAATCAGCGAGGATCAGGAATTTCTGGAGGACGCTTATGCATCCGGATCGAAATATGTTGAATGGCTCTGCGAAAACCGCGATGTTGATCAGGACGGCACCTTCGAATGGGGGCCATACGGCATCATCGAAAATGTGCGCGACTGGTACAATGCGGTGTTCCAGGTTTCGGCCGAAAGATATCTTGACGTTGATAAAGAAGATATTTCGGATGAGCTGGAATGCCTGGATCTGAGCCTGATGGTGGTAAAGGAAATGCGCAGCCTGTCGGAAATGGCTTCGATGCTTGGTAAGAAAAAGGAAGCCCGCAAATGGGAAAAGCGGGCTGATGAATTGTCCGGGTTAATCAATGCAAGGATGTGGGATGAAGAAACCGGATTTTATTACCACGTGAACCGCGGAGATCACTCGTGGTATTTCATGACCCGCGACCTGCGCCGTCAGGAAATTATCGGCTTTTTGCCCTTGTGGGCCGAAGCCTGTCCGCCAGAACGCGCCAAAATACTGGTAAAAACCCTCACCGATCCGGATAAATTCTGGAGAAAATACGGAGTCCCCACCCTCGCCGCTGACGATGTGTGGTACACGCCCTACGTGGATTACTGCTGCAAGTGGAACGGCCCGGTTTGGCTGCTGTGGGATTATATGGTTTTTGATGGTCTGGTAAACTATGGCTATGATGAACTTGCCCTGGAACTTGGCGATAAGATGATCCTGGCCGCAACTACCCAGCTTTCCAAAAACCACAATTACTGGGAATCCTACAGTCCGGACAACGAAGTGCTCAACTGCCCGTCAAATTACATCTGGGATGCCATCATCGCAAAACTCCTCATCGAAATGGACAAAATCAGATAATACAGATGAAACCTCAACACTCACTTCTCACAATTGCCCACTACTACTCCACAAGTTCCATCTCATCCACCAAATGCCCTGCTCCGGCAAACTTATCAACAATGAAAAGAAAATAACGGACGTCGAGCATGATATTGCGGCACTGGTCGGGGTCAAACATGAGGTCGCTCATGGTGCCTTCCCAACAGCGGTCGAAATTTAACCCAACGAGGTGTCCGTCGGCATTCAGCGCAGGACTGCCGGAATTGCCACCGGTCGTGTGGTTGGTTGCAATAAAGCACACAGGCATCTCTTCCTCCATGCCATATTTACCAAAATCCTTGTCCTGATAAAGTTCTTTTAGCTTATCTTCAACCACATAATCGTAAATATTCGGGTCTTCTTTTTCCATGATCCCTTGGAGCGTGGTCTGGTATTCGTAAAAAACGGCATCACGCGGATAATAAGGCTTTACCTTGCCATAGGCTACCCTGAGTGTTGAATTGGCATCGGGATAAAAACGCTTATCGGGCTGAAAATCCATTTGTGCTTTCATGTAAATGCGCATCATGCTGTCGATCTGCACATTCAGGTCGCGGATCACAGGCAGGGTATGCTGTCGGTAAAAATTGAGGAAATGCTGCGCCATTTCAAAAGCGGGATCCTTCTGAATCTTTTTATAGCGTTTTTGCTTGTATTTGTCAAAGAACGCATCGAAAGATTCCTGATCAGCAAAAATGGATTTTTTAAATACATGATCGGCAAATTCCTGAATATCACCTTTAAAATCTTTATCAATCACCGCAAAAACCTCCGGCAACTGATTGGCATCAAAAGCATCGCGGTAGCTTTCGAGCAGCGTTACAACAGCCTGTCGGTCGATAGGCTGATAATAATCCTTATAAAAATCCTTACCAGCTTCTTTCACATTTTCCAGCTCTTGCCGGATATCTTCTTCAGGGGTTTCTTTCTTTTCGGAAATGGAAACCAACTTACCGGCAATTCTTGCAGCACGCACAATTTCGATACCCAGGCCGGCCTCAACCAGATAGATAAACTCAAGCTGGGCATCGGTCATGGCATTGTAAGTCTCGTCGAATGCAGGCAAAAGTCCGCCATATTTTTCCTGATTTGTTGCTGATGAATTCACCCATTCAACAAAACCTTCTTCAAAATCCATTTTACGCTCGATGCCGTCCAGCTTTTGGATGCCCCGGTTTTCACCAATCCATTTTTTCCAGCCATTTGAAAGGCGGGCATGCTTGAGCGAATATTGAATCCGCACCTCTGGATTCTGGTTCATGTACGACTCATAAATATCCAGTTTTTGGCGGCGCAACTTAATGCGGTTGGGATTTTGCACCTGCGTGATCATTTCGATGGCATCCGAAGGCAGGTATTCCTGCGTTCTTCCCGGAAAACCGAAAATAAATGTGAAATCATCTTCCTGAACTCCCTTTATGGATATCGGGATAGAATAAATCGGTTCGTATGGCACATTATCTTTAGCGTACTCCGCCGGTTCGTTGTCCTCGTTAACATAAATCCTGAAAAGTGAAAAATCGCCGGTATGGCGCGGCCACATCCAGTTGTCGGTATCGCCGCCAAATTTCCCGATATTTGATGGCGGTGCACCTACAAGACGCACATCTTTAAACGTTTCATACACGAGCAGATAAAACTCATTTCCATAATAAAACGGCCTGACCGATGCTTTGTAATTTGAATCTTCTTCCACCTCATCCGTAATCTTTTTAGCAGCTTCTTTGATGGCATCCGCCCTTTCTTTTTCGCTCATGTCATCCGATAACGCCTCCTGCATTTGCTCCGTTACGTCTTCCATGCGTACCAGGCGTGTTACAGAAAGGCCGGGGTTTGGCAATTCCTCCTCGCGGCTCATGGCCCAAAACCCGTTGGTGAGCAAATCGTTTTCGATGGTGCTGTGTGATTGTATTTCGGCATAGCCGCAATGGTGGTTGG
>JAGYLT010000269.1 GCA_018400545.1 Bacteroidales bacterium | reverse complement strand
GCGACGATCTGACCACACAGAACATGGACGGATTTGAGCAGTTTGAGCCAATTACCTGGCAGATTTATCGCCCTGCGGATCAGCGAGCTTACCTGTTGGATGTAACCTATGATGCAAAATATCCGCAAAGCGACGGGACATTTACGGGTTTTGGAATATCGGCTATCAAAAGTCTTGAAATGCTTTCGACAGGCATTGCGGCCCATAAGACCAGAATGATCAGGGTATATCCGAATCCTTCCGGTGGCATATTCCATCTCATCAATACGAAATCAACCGGAGCCAGATATACAATTCAAAATGTTTCGGGAATGACAGTTCAAAAAGGTATTCTGGATACTCAAAATATCATCGATCTGGAAGACCAGCCGGACGGTATTTATTTCCTCTACTTGGAAGGACAATTATCGGCACCGAAAAAACTCATCAAAAAATAACGTTTAGGTTTTTTAATGGAGGATTGGTAAAAAAAGGGACGCGACTCCCTTTTTTTTATCCCGAACAAATCATAAGGGTTTGAAACCGGTCAGGTGTGGAATGAAACTGCGGCCCGGTTTAATCAGAGCTCGCAAGAAAACTCATAAATTAGATTTTCTACCCCGCCCCTCCCGCAGTTTCGGGATAAATTGCGGGAGCAAACTTTTGAAAATCAGAACACTATTTAGGGACAGGGTAAAGTCTGATTTCAACATTAATAGTTTTCTTGCGGGCACTAATTAAACACTTCAATATATTAAATACCCCGGTGATTCATTCTTTCACTTTGGCTGCAAACTTAATGAGCACCTCCAATGGAACAACATTCAGGGTTTTTTCGTGGGTGGCTTCAGGAATGATTTTCGGTGCAACGCCGGCATCATATGCTTCCTTCCAGCGGAGGGCGCACAGGCACCATTTGTCGCCCGGACCAAGTCCGGGAAACTGATAATGCGGTGCAGGCGTAATCAGATCGTTTCCCTGATCGAAGGAAAACCGCAGAAATTCCTCGGTCATCACTGCACAAACGGTATGTGTACCGAAATCATGATCACCGGTATTGCATAATCCGTCCCTGTAAAACCCGGTGAGGGGCTTACGGCTGCATTCAATTAAATCAGTACCCAGAATATTTAGTGCCATGCCTTAAAGATTTTTGATGATAAAACAGCTTTCAGCAGTTTTTGTTGGCAAGACCTGAAAAAACGAAAAAAGTCCGCAAATGCTGCGGACCTTTTCGATATTAACCAAAAACAATTGCTGAGCTTATTTAGTGTAGATGTATTGTTCGGCGCGGTTTCCCGGCTCATTTCTGAACCAGCTGCTGTGATTTTGACCTGCGGTTTCGGCCCAGGGACCAAAGTTGAGATATCCATCGGTAACTTTGGCTTTTTCTTTTGGGTATTCAAAGCTTTCGATTACATGAATGGCCCAGGGCAGGTTATTATCCGTTTTGTAATACCGATTTTCGGCCGGATTCGAATCATCACCAAAGGTTCCGAATTTGCTTTGATCGGCAAGATCAGTAGGTGCTCTGTCGGGCAGGTGAACTTCCGTACTGCGGTTTCCATTCGTAAAAATAAAAGGATTATACGAAGGTATGCCCACAACATTAATAGGTCTCGGCTCTGTGAGTGTAATCACGAGGTCGATGGTTTCCGGATCAACAAGCGGTGCGTTTTCATCGGTATTAATTCCGATTCCTGAACCGGGATAAGACAGAACATTATATCCGTTGTCAAACACAATGATCACAGCATTTGACTGGCCTGCCTCGGTGCCATTGGCATTCACGTTGATCAGGCCGGACTGCAGATTTTGTCCGGTAACCGACGCAATTGCCGCAGGTTCGATGGGCAACTCAATGCCAAATCCATTTTTAAAGGATGCCCCCATGGCACGCAGTGTAAACGAAGCAAAGATTTCAACCACTTCATTATCGCCGTTGGTCACCTGGTTGATTTGGTAATCGATGATCATATCATTAAAATCATAATCTCCTTTGCCGGGCCACAAATCTTCAAAGGCCAGAGTTCCGGTCAGGCTGTCGTTGGGGTAGTAATTGTTGAATGCGCGTGCTCCGTCATCGGGATAATCGTCAAAGTTATCAGATACCCCATCACCATCCTGGTCATCAGAAGTATAAGTTATGGTTTCGAAACCGGTAAGATCAATGGCCTGAATTGGGTTTGCCGTGATAAAAAACATGGCATCATTAAAATCTTCATCACTCCACGACATTCTGTTTAAATCTTCAAATCCAAGCAGAAAAATATCACGTCCATTATCAAGAAGATGCACAGCATGCTGCTGATAATCGGGATCGGTTTCGGGATTAAGTTCCGGGCTTGAAAAGTAAAGCCCGTAACCCTCGGTAATTGTTCCGTCATGTCTCCAGCCATTTGCTATGAGGACCCATCCAATACCTGTGTTTGCCGGGAATTCCCCAAGGTAAACTTTATTTCCGGTAACCAGTTCGCCACCACTGCCCTGAAAAGAAACATTGGGAAAAATAATATGAATGGTATCTATTTCATCTTTGTGGGTAGGCGCATTTCCCAAAATGTAGGTATAATATCCCAAAACATTTTTATATCCGGCACCTTCGTGTACGAAAGTCACCCAAACATCACTGGGCTCCAGAATTTTAAAATCATACTCATTGTCAGGATCAATATATTCAGGATGATATGAGGGAACCGGTTGTGATTCCGGAAAAGAAGCATTGATATCCGATAAAAACGCATTATCAACCACATCATTTTCCGGCTCTAAGTAAAGTGGCAATCCGTTACTGTTCCAATTGCCCATGGGCTGAAATACGCTGTTGGTAGATTTAAATGGTATTGATGCGCTTTTAAATTGATTTTGTTGTTTGCCACCCATCGTGAAATTCACTTCATTATTGGAAACCGGAAGCTGCACCTCGCTGGGAAAACCAAGATATCTTGTTGCTACAATGATGCTATCATAATAATCGGGGATGGGGTGAATGCGGTGGAAAAAACCGTTTTCATTGGTATTGCCCGAGGCGAGTATCCGGCCACCTTCCGACTGAAAATCTGAATAGATATCAATCCTTACATTTGGAATGGGCTGATCCTGGTTGTTTTTTGCATAAACCCGAATTTCCACATCATCGGAGGTGTTGTAATCAAAAGTGGGGGGAACCGCCAGCGACTCAATATCGTTGGAGACATTGGGCTCTCCTTCTGAATCGTTGATCTTTCTGCATGACGCTGCAAATAATATCGTTGCAACTAAAATAATGATCGAAAATTTATTTTTCATGATAATATACATTTTTTGGTTAAAATCTCCGGCAAAAGTATGGCGTCTCACACCCCTGAACAACCACTACTTGGTATCTGAATGCATTCAGTTCGTAAATGTTGCATTTTCGTCCTGTTTCGTAACAGCAACACTTTCGAATTTATAACTCACTGATTTACAATCTAAAAATAATACACCCCTGAAGTATTGAGCACAGAATATTATCCCTTTTCAATGATCACTTCAAGCTTTTCGATTAGAGCAGCTCAATGATTTTTCCGGTTACCCGTATCAGTTTATTCTCTTCAAAATCCTTGAAAATACGGATCACACTTTCGGTTGACATGCCGGTGAGTTCACCCAGTTCGTTGCGCGACAGCAGCAGGTTAAACGATTTTGCCTTAAAATGCGTTGCGACAAACACAGCAGAATATCGGCCATACGGCCATGGAGCTGCTTTTGCATCAGGCTGAAAAAACGTCCGTAATTCTGGGCTGTACTTTCAAACCAATTACAGTAAAAGCAAAAATCAAAACTATTGTAAAACTAACAAATTTAAATTATTAGGATCTTTCAACTCATTTTCTGCCATTTTT
>JAGYLT010000268.1 GCA_018400545.1 Bacteroidales bacterium | reverse complement strand
ATCCCGACAATACGGATGTGGAGGATTTTGTAGAGATTTTTCAATATTCGGGACTGGACCATTATCTCCTGGCGGAACCCCGGGAACGCGAAACCGGCAACCTGGCGGATACAATCACTTTTAAGATTACTTCGGTAAACCTGGAGCCCGACACAGCCTGGAATTACAACATCCTGGCAGGCGACTCCATCATCGAAATGCTTAATGCGGGCAGGGATTCGCTCACCTTGGCCATTTCTAACAATCCGGATTCGGTAACCCGAAAAGCCACCATCCGTATTTTTTCAGAAACCCACAATTCCGCTGCCGACACCATTCAGATTTATCAGTATTCGGGATTCGAACCCTATATCATCCTGCAACAAACACATGTGATTGATATTTCTCACGAAGGTGATACGGTGCCTGTGATCGTTTACTCAAATCTTGACAGCGCCTTTGTTAATAAAAACAGTGCAAGCAACTGGTATAATTTCCTGAATAACGATGGCCAGGCATTTAGAAAAGACACCCTGATTTTCGAAAACTTTACAGATACGATTTTTCTAATGGTTGAAAATAATACAAACGCCTACCTGGCGCGTTCGGCTTTTCTCACAATTTCCTCCACCGATCCCGAATCCGGGCCAGAGGCTGATTTTTATTTCCAGCAACTCATCAACCCGGTGCTGACCAGCAACAGCATTTCGGGAAACATTTATCTGGAAGGCGATACAACGCAACCTTTCCCGGATACGGTCAGGTTTTACATCGGGACGGATACCCTGGATTTAGCGCTCACCAACAACGGTTTTTATACCAGGGATGTTCCCTATGGCTGGGTGGGCGGCATCAGGCCGGAGAAAGAAAATTACTTTTTCGAGCCACCCAGTTGGGTCATCAAGGATAACCTGACCTCAGATACCACCATTAATTTTAACATTTTCCCGATCGATCCGAAAATCGAATTCGACATCGAAGGGGATACGATTGCCATTTGTCCGGGCGGGCAGATTGATTCGGCATCTTCCAATTATCCGGTAAGAACCGAAACCGGAACTTTTGGCGACCGCTCCTACCGGTGGTTTTCGAACCCCGGCGACCCGAACCTGAATACGGAGTTCACTACCACAACACCGGCAACACAGGTTTTTATACCCGAAGTTACGACCACCTACTACCTCGTGCTTTTTAACAACCAAACCTCCGACACCACCCATTTTACGGTTGAAGTGAACCCGCAACCCGCCATCCGGGATTTTGAAGGCCCGCTGGAAGTTTGCAGAAACCAGGCCGGGGTGATCTATTCGGTAGCCAACTTTGAAGCCGGGGAATATTTCCAGTGGGAACTATCCCGAAACGGAGAACCCATCAAAAATTTCAACAGCAATATCGCCACCATAACCTGGAATACCGAACCCGGAGATTATGAGCTGACCCTTTATACGATCAATAATTTTGGGTGCAACAGCTCATTAACGAAAACCATCAACGTCTCAAACGAGGAAGCGCCGCCAGGCCCAACGGTTGCAAAAAAAGCAGGTGACGACATGCTGGTTTGTTCCACAACAGATCCCGAAGATTTTGTTTTTGAGTGGGGCTGGTATGAAATGACAAATGGCAACCTGGGCGAAAAATACGTGATCCCCGACCGCAGTGACTGGTATTGCCGCCTGCCTGCCGATCACACCTTCGATCCGGTGCGGTATAATTACTTCGTTCAGTTGTCATTTAAAGATGGATCATCCTGCCACACCACATCATTCTTAAACGACAACGCTCCGGTGAACATCGCTGAAATTGGTGAACAACCCTTTTTGGTTTTTCCCAATCCAACATCCGGGGTTACCTGGCTGAAGTTTCATGAAAAAACTGACCGGGAAGTGAAAATTCTGATTCAGGATGTGAACGGGCAGGTAGTCGCAAATGAATTAATCTACCCTGAATTCAGCACCGATGCCATCAGAATCGAATCCACAAAAGGGCTGCGGCATGGCATTTACATCCTTCAGGTAAGGGTTGCAAACAGCATTTACAACACAAAGATTGTGAGGCAATAAAAACAGATAAATGATGAAAATGAAATATTTCATATGGCTTTTGATACTATTTATTGCCCAACAGGTTTTTAGTCAGGAAGGCAACAGGAAAGAGGAGGCTGCGCAGAATTTACTGGATGATTACCAGACAGCATCGCGATTTAAAAAATTGTCAAACGGGGCTGTGGATCCGGCATGGGAAAGCATGTTTAAAAACTTGTTTGCCGCCGAAAATGTAATTTTTGATATCCCGATAAACCGCGACAAAAAGCCCCATTATTTGAAATATGTAAAGCTGAACCGCTACATCGGGCTGGTGCGCGAAATTTATCTGAACCATCCCGAAACCAGTGAAATTCAATATGAGTTCATTGTTCTTGGCAAAGGCATATCCGAAGCAGACTCAGGGAACAGGATTGTTTTTGAGATCGAAAAACGTTTTGCTAATACATCATGGTCGGAAGCCGACAACCGCCGCTATCTTTTCGAGGTTCAGTTCATCAGTGACAAACCAAAAATCACTTCGGTAAAACTGAGTGATATGGATATGGCCAGGAACAGGGTTGACCTCTTTTTTGAACAGCCGCTGAAAAAGCAAAAAAAGCGAGACGACTATTCCAGGAAGCTATTTACCAGGCTCAAAATTGATTTTGATGAAAATGTTTTTGACAGAACCATCAGCGCTCAAACGGATTCAACAGGCAGGATCAGGCTTGGCCAGATAGCCACGAGGGCCCGGATCATCATCGATACCGTTTACGGGCAAAACGGCGAGCGTTTCAGGCTGCCCTCCGAATGGACCACATCCGGCAAAATGGTAAACAGTCAGCCCGCGGGCGGTTTTAAAATTCTGGCCAGGCCTTATCGATGGAGCGGCTGGAACCTGACCGTCAAAGCCGGCGCCGGGCCTGTGATACAATCGGAGGTGAACACGGTAAATTTTTCAGCAGATTCAAAATTTGAAAGCAAAACCGGATATGATTTTGGCGGCGGTTTTACCCTGACCCGCTTTTTCTTCCCCGAAAACTGGCGAAGGCAGAAACACAACTGGATTCCGGGCGTAGGCACCGGGGTGTCGTTCCATTACACAAAATATAAGGTGGACGCCACTCAATTCACCCAAAATGCCTATCCATCAAGCGACCGCGCCGGCGATACCTGCGAAGTGCTGATTATGGGCCGTAACTACGAAGAAACCCTGGGCACCGCGATCATCAAAATTCCGCTTTATGCCGAGTTGCGGAAAAAAGTAAAAAACCGGTTTTTGGGATTCAAATCATTTTCACTTCAGGCGGGCGCCAATTTTATGATCCCGTTCCTAAGCCGGTTCAGATATGAGGGTATCTTCTCGCGCCATGGCCGCTATCCCGAATTTAATAATCAGGTGATTACCGATGATTCGTTTTATAATTATTACACGAACCAGGACATTGAGGATGACGGGGTTGTGGATTATAAAAATTTCATGGTTGAAGGCATGGTGCGATTTAACGGGTTCATTCCGCTCAGCGATAAAACTCCGGACCATTCGCTGGTGGTCTCGCTGGAATTTTTAACCCCGTTTTCGAATTCAACATCCCGGAATACTTCAGCGTTTCTGATCAGCAGTGGCAATGAAGAATTTGAAAGTACGGCCTATTCCAAAGAAAAATTATATGAATACTACTTTGGTATTTCGGTAGGGTTGAATTTCATCAACTACCGCCCGAATTAAAAAAATCATTGAGGTGTTCAATCGGATACTTAGCCTACCTTTTACGCAAACCACAATTCGTTAAAAACCAACACACTGTTGTTTTTTTATTATGATCATTTTTTTTTGACGCTCCAATACCGATAGTTATCG
>JAGYLT010000267.1 GCA_018400545.1 Bacteroidales bacterium | reverse complement strand
ACTGCGTGCGGGTCGCCTTCGAGGATGGAACGATCCATAAAAGCGCCGGGGTCGCCTTCGTCGGCATTGCAAACCACATATTTCTGGTCGGATTCACTTTTGCGGGTGATCTCCCATTTTAAACCTGTAGGGAAACCGCCGCCACCTCTTCCGCGCAGTCCGGAAGCCTTAACAATGTCGCAGGTTTCTTCAGGTGTTAATTCGCCCAATACTTTCCCGAGGGCTTCGTAACCATCACGGGCCAGGTATTCGTCAATGTTTTCAGGATCGATCAAACCGCAGTTGCGCAGTGCGATGCGGATTTGCTTGCGGTAAAATCCCATGTGCTTGCTGTCAGGGATATGCTCTTTGTTCTCCGGATCGGTGTAAAGCAGGCGCTCTACCCGGCGGCCTTTCAGCACATGTTCTTCCACAATCTCTTTGGCATCTTCCGGCTTCACCTGGGTATAAAAAGTATTGTCAGGGTGGACCTTTACGATGGGCCCTTTTTCGCAAAAACCAAAACAGCCGGTGTTAACCACTTTGGCCTCTTCATCAAGTCCATGACTTTTAAGCTCTTCGTTGAGCTTCATTTCGATGGACTCACTTTCGGATGCCCGGCAACCTGTGCCGCCGCAAACCATTAAGTGCATTTTTATTTGTTTCGCCATAACTAACTTATTCAGTTCTATTCGTCAATCGATTCATAATTTACCGGGATGATGCCTTCGACCAGTTCACCATTTTTGATGTACTTTTCGATGATCTCATCCGCTTTTTCGGTGTTTACATATCCGAAAACGATCGGTTCTTCGCCGGGGCGTTTCACCTCGATGGTAGGCTCGGCATAAGAATACCCCATATCGCCGGTTTGGGTAACTACCGCATCGATGCCGCGCTTGTCGAGTTCTTCCAGCAGGAAATCCATTACTTCCTTGGCGCCCGAAGCGATGCCGCTGGTTGCCATCCCCACTTTGATCTGAACATACTTTTCAGGATCATTGCTTCTTTCCCTGAGATTGAGCTTGCCTTGCAGTTCCTCTTTCTTTTTCCTCAGGTCGGCCAGTGTTTTAATTTTTGCCATTTCTATAAATCCTTTTTGATTGATTTGTGAAATTTATCTTAAACTCCTTATCTTGATTCAATCTTAATAACAAGATTGTTAATGTGTTAACAACTGCAAAAGTAACTTTTCGGATTAATCCGGCAAAGTTTTATCTGTTATTTAATTAACAGTGTGAATAAAATAACACTAACTTAACATGGGTTGCCGATGAGGTTATTCTGTAATAATTAATTTTCAGATTGTTAAATACCAAAAGAACAGGTGCTGGAAATTGGGATTCCGGCAGTAACAAATTCTAACAGTAAAGTTGGTGGCTATTGACATAGGTGAATTAACGATTGGTTAACATTGGATTTTAGATGGTAACTATATACCGGACTGAAAGCTTGAAATACAGGCCGGAACCACTGCAGGTTTTCGCCTTTGGTATTCCTTCCGGAGAAATCTGTCATAAATATTTAGCCAAAATGTGCAGGTTCTGAAAAATCCCGGAGGAATTTTATGTTTAAAGCAAAGGGCAGTCGAAAAATCCTGATTGTTGACCATCAGTATTTACAAAACGCCAATTTACTATTCCAACTGAAAACCGTAATTTTACGCCTTCAAAAATTCAAAAATTATGAAACGCTTCAACCTTCTCTTCACGGCAGCTTTCCTGTTTCTTTTTAGTGCAGGATTCGCCCAGCACGATCATTCCAAATGTAGCCACAAAATGAGTTTCGACCGGTCGCTGATCAGCGATACGCTGGATGCCATCAGCTATGAAATCCATCTCACTGAGGTGAATACAAACGATCAAACCATTGAGGCACATACCCAAGTGGTGCTGGCTTCCAAGATTGACGAGCTCAACCAGATCACCCTTGAACTCCTCGATCTTACCGTTGACCAGGTTTTGGTAAATGGAACGAGTAATGACTTCACACAGGAAAACCCGTTTTTGCACATCCCGCTGGAAATGTCGCTGAACACAGGCGAAGAAGTGGAAGTTGAGGTTTATTACCAGGGCTCACCATTCCACGAAGGCTGGGGTGGTTTTCACTGGAGTGGCGAATACGCCTTCAACCTCGGCGTGGGCTTCGAATCCGATCCCCACAATCTCGGCAAGGCCTGGTTCCCCTGCATCGACGATTTTCACGACCGTGCTTTTTATGAAGTTTATGCAACCGTGGATAACCCAAAAAAAGCCGTTTGCGGCGGAACGTTGATGGAAGTTGCGGATAATGGCAACGGCACCTCAACATACCACTGGAAACTCAATACCGAAATTCCCACCTATCTTGCTTCCGTTGCGGTGGGCGAATATGAGGACGTTTCCTGGTCGTTTACCTCTGTATCCGGAGAAGAAATTCCCATCCACGTATTTGTGAAACCGGCGGATACTGCCAAGGTGGAAGGTTCATTCCAGACCCTGGTTCAGGTACTCGATGCCTTTGAAGAAAATTTCGGGCCTTATGCCTGGGAGCGTGTGGGCTATGTGGGAACAGCCATCGGCGCCATGGAACACGCCACCAACATTGCCTATCCGCATTTCACCATCAATGGCAATTTGTCCTACGAATCGCTGATGGCCCATGAGTTGTCGCACCACTATTTTGGCGATCTGGTCACATGTGCATCCGCCGAAGATATGTGGCTCAACGAGGGCTGGGCGGTATTTTGCGAGGCGTTTTACCGCGAGGTGTTGTACGGTGTTGAGGCGTATAAATCCAATATGTACAATCGCCACCGCGATGTGCTGCACACCGGCCACGTGGTTGACGGCGGATACTATGCCGTTTCCGGCATCCCCACAGAAATAACTTACGGAAACACGGTTTACCAAAAAGGTGCGCTTATGGTGCATACCCTCCGAAATTATCTCGGTGATGAGTTGTTTTTCCCGGCGGTACAGGATTATGTGCAGGCATTCAAAAATGATTATGCTTCCTCCATGGATATGCGCGATTTCTTCAGCAACCATACCGGCGTTAATCTGAATGATTTTTTTGATGCATGGATTTTTACCCCGGGTTTTCCCGGATATTCGGTGGATTCGTTCAATGTGGTGCCCAATGGTAACAATTATGATGTCAATGTTTTTGCCCGTCAGAAGCATAAAGGCCCCGGTGAATTGGGAAATTCAGCCAGGGTGGATGTGACTTTTATGGACGAAAACCGGCAGCAGGAAACTTTTATGATGGCGTTTTCCGGGGCAACCGGCCAGCAAACATTTACTTCATCCATCAATCCGGAAATCGTGATGATGGACCTGGAGGATAAAGTTTCGGATGCCACCACCGATAAAGTGATTACGCCTTCAGGAAACTTCAACAACAGCTTTTCCACGGAACTGTATTGCTCCATTGGTGCGGAGGATTTTCCGGCAGGAGATTCGGCCTACATCCGGATTACGCATTTGTGGGTTCCGCCCGATTCCATAAAAAATCCGGTGCCCGGTGTGCATATTTCCGATTATCGCCACTGGCGTTTTGACGGGATCATTCCGGAAGGACTACAATTAAATGGTAAACTCAACTACAGCGCAAACGGAAATCTGGATGAGGGCCTGCTTACCGATCCCAACGATTCAATCGGCATTCTGTACCGGGCAAACCGCATGGCCGACTGGCAGCCCATCGAAGCAAATAAGACCGGATCGTTTTACGTAGGATTTTTCAACCTGCCTGAAATGCCACTTGGCGAATATACACTGGCCGTTTGGGACGATGTGTATGTTGGTATAGAAGAAGAGGAAATCCCGGTAACCGCCGGGGGTAAGGAAGTGAAGCTGTTTCCAAATCCTGCCGGCAACGAAATATCGATCATTCTCGGGCAGCGCAATGCAACCAGCATTCAGGTGTTCGACAGCAGCGGAAAACTGGTGGATGAAATGCGCAACGATCAGAAACTGAAAGGGCTGAGATATGATTC
>JAGYLT010000266.1 GCA_018400545.1 Bacteroidales bacterium | reverse complement strand
CAGAAATGAAGGCCGGGATCAACGGGTACATTATCTGCGCACTTCCTGTTGATATTTTTTAACCTCTCCGTAAGCCGGACATTCAGTGGATTTACAGGAAGTTACCGCTGATCCGATCATGATAACAGCCGCTACAAGTGCCAAAACTTTAATTACTTTTTTCATACTTTTACGCTTCCGATTTATTAAACGCATCACCACCCAAAAGGTTGGAAAGCATTTTTGAATTTGTGTAATTAACTGAATTTTAACCAATATATTGCCGGATAGTTTTCAAAATCCGGCCTCAAAATTACGGCAAATAATGGCATCGGTAAATCCGGCAATCGAAGAAAGCTGGAAGCAAAGGCTTGCAGATGAATTCTCCGCATCTTATTTTGCGCAGCTAAAAGCATTTTTGGTGGAAGAAAAGAGCCGGCACAAGGTTTATCCGCCCGGCTCACAGATTTTCAACGCCTTCAACTTCACGCCTTTTGAAAAGGTGAAAGTAGTGATCCTGGGACAGGACCCCTACCACGGGCCCGGCCAGGCGCACGGGCTTTGCTTTTCGGTACCGGATGGTATCAGACAGCCGCCGTCGCTGCAAAATATTTTTAAGGAAATTAACCAGGATTTGGGAATCCCTGTTCCGGCCAACGGCAATCTTGAAAAATGGGCAAAGCAGGGTGTCTTTTTACTTAATGCAACGCTAACAGTGCGCGCCAGGCAGGCGGGATCGCACCAAAACAAAGGCTGGGAACAGTTCACCGATAGCGCCATCAAAAAACTTTCGACAGAGCGCAAACACCTGGTGTTTTTACTATGGGGGAATTATGCCATCGCCAAGCAGGAACTCATCGATGGATCGAAACACCTGATCCTCACATCACCACATCCCTCTCCTTTTTCAGCAAACCGGGGATTTTTCGGGAACCGGCATTTTTCAAAAACAAACAACTACCTTCGCGAAAACGAAATTGAGGAGATCGACTGGAGGATTTGACTTTGAGACTTAACAAATTACTTTTCCACCTCATGAAACAAAACGTTGTACAATTTTCAAATATTTACTCAAAACCATTCAAATGAAAAAAATCACAGGAATTTGTATAGCAGTGACAGCACTGTTTTTCGTGGCATTTGTTTCAACTCCGGCGCAGGCCCAGGTTAAAGCCGACGATGTTACCGGGGTTTGGCTCAATGAGGATGAAGATGCACACATCAAAATTGAAAACCGCAATGGAAAGTATTTCGGGAATATCGTCTGGCTAAAGGAACCCATCGATGAAGATACCGGCAAGCCCAAACTTGATGATGAGAACCCCGATCCGGAATTACAAAACCGTTCCATCATGGGATTGGAGTTGCTTTCAGATTTTGAATTTGACGGAGACGACGAATGGGAAGACGGCGACATTTACGATCCGAAAAGTGGCAAAACCTACAGTTGCTACATGGTTTTTACGGATAAAACGAAGAACGAACTTAAGGTCCGCGGGTTTATTGGCGTATCATTGTTGGGTAAAACAACCTACTGGACCAGGGTTGAATGATCAGTACCGGAAACTGGCGCAATGGGCTTTAACCCGATTCATCGGATTAAAATCGAAGTTTCAAAATTTGACAGGATTTTGTTTATCATCCGGGAAATCTCTAACCCAAACACTTCCCTATGGGAAAAGTATGCGGCAATATAAATTCCCCCTTTGATTCGGTGTATCCTGATAAATTGCCCTGTTGTTAATACACCCTAAACCTGAAAAACTCCCCGTCATCATAGGCTTTTTCGCCAAACCACCAGCCGGCATTTCCTTTTTTTGGAATTACAACACCTTTGTATTTTACCTCTTCCTCAATTTCGGAGCCAAATGTGTGGTAACCAAATTCTTTTGTATCTCCGGGGTTGCCCCATCTTCTGATAAAGATATTTTTTAGTGATCCGTCATTTCCAATCCTGAGGTGGACTGGTTGATCTTCCTGATGAATTTTCCAGGTGACGGTAATTTCATTTTCGGATATGACGTCCCATTTTATTTTTGGGTGGATCAACAGGTGCGGGAAAAGGGTGGCTTCCATGCGTGCGCGGCCTTCCGCTGAACGGCTGACGTCATCTCCATCGGCTTTCATTACCGGAAACAGGTTAAAAATCCGCCAGCTCATGGCACCGGATTGTTCCAGGAAATAATCGTACCCTTTGATGGGAAGTATGCCCATATGCACTTTTGCTTTCCAGGCAAATCCCTTGAATGGATGTGCATACAGCGTGGATTTAAAATTGGACCAGTTCACCAGTTTGATAATTCCCCTGAGCTTTACTTCGCCATAGGTGGTTTCGGGAATTCCCGCGGGCAGGTGAAACCGAAGGTAGCGCGAAACCGGTTCCGGATAGGTTTTCAAAAGCTCCATCCGGTCGAAATCCTGAACTTCCGGTTCTGTAATTTTTGCAATGATTTCATCAATATTCATCGTGTTAATCTTTTTGCAAGGATATGTGTTTTTCGAAAAACAAAAAAGCCCCGTGTTTCCACGAGGCTTATTATGAAACAATTCTGATGAATATTATTTCTTGATCAACTGTTCAACAACCATTTTATCACTTGATTTGATTTTAATCAGATAGATTCCATTTTCAAGGTTGCTGATGTTGAAGGTGTTCATCATTTCGTTGAGTTGTGATTTGATCACCACCTGCCCCTGTGCATTATAAATGGTAATCATCATCGGGTTGTCCTGAACCGGGCATACAATATTAAGCTCGGTTGTTGCTGGGTTTGGATAGATTTCCAGTCCGGCAATTTCATTTACCTCAATACCTGTTGGGCTGCCTTTAAATGAAACGATACCGGAATATCCGTTTTCGGCAAATTTACCATTGTGGTATGGCATACTTTCATCAAATACCGGATAAACCCGGCGCTCATTGTTTTTATCTTCAAGTATTTTAAAAATAATGGTTTCGCCATCCACCAGGCCATCCACTTCTTCGGTGGTGTTGTCGTCTCCATAAACGACCATGCTGAGATTTTCCCGGATATTATTTACCTGGCTCATACCCACACAGACGCCATCGGAATTAAATGCTCCGATAATATCGCCGGGGTTAAGTTCCTCCAGCGCTTCCCGGTAAACGGAGAAAAACTGGGGCCTGCCGGAGTTGTAAGGATCGTTCCATACTGCTGTCGGGTTTTCAAAAGCTTTCAGGGGCATCCGTGAAACTGTTTTAGGTGTATCACCCTTATCCGCAAACACAAATTCGTAGCTCTCGTTGAGATAAACCAAATAGCCGATGCCCGGGTATAATGTGGTAAGGTTATACAATCCGCCTTCAGGCCAGTAAAGTTCACCGTTATAGAGATTGTAAGCAAACTTAATTGGGGCATTGCCAAACAATTCGGTGGCTGAAACCGGCTCCATCGAAAGGACGGGCAAATAATGCAATCCTTCATCCAGTTCAATAGAATTGGTGGTTTCGGGTTCACCAAACAAACAATTAAAGTTTATTTGGGTCATTTTAACTTTATAGCCGGCGTAGGTATCCCAGTTTTGCAAGGTGTTAAAATTCATCGAAGGCCAGAATACTCCGTTTTCTCCCAGCAATACTATCATCTCGCCAAATACCGGGTTGTGAATCATGTGATCCATCAGGATTTCGAGATTGGCTTCGGTGGGAACCATATAAGAAGAGATCGCTCCCCAGCCCTCATGAAATTCCATGCATTGCGCATCTGCCAAATGCACTATGTCGATGTAGTCGGATTTGTATTTGCCGATGGTTTCACCAAGTTTATATACATCCATATCAACATCATATGTTCCGGTGTTCTGGTAGTAAACAACCGGGTTCTTCTCACTGGAATATTCGGGGTCACCTCCTTCGAAATACCACGAAACATCGTAAAGTTGTAATCCGTCAACATCCGGATAAAAAGTAATGTAATCGCCCGGGTTTGCAGTTTCCATTGTGGCATAAAAGTCAACTTCAATATCCGTAAGCGCATACA
>JAGYLT010000265.1 GCA_018400545.1 Bacteroidales bacterium | reverse complement strand
GTCGAGTAGGTGGATATAATAATTTCCCCAGTCGGGATAGTCCACCCTGAACGACAATTGTGCCCGGCCATTGGTGGTAGAAAAACTTTGGCGTTTCACAATTTCTGCATCTTCGCCATTTATCCAGCGGGCAAGGTCATCGTTTTCGGCGCCCCACCACCAGTACCACGAAAGTTTGTAAATGACCACTTCCAGATTGCGTCGCGACACGGGATTACCGTTTTTATCCACTGTTACCACATTTATAATTTGTGTTGTGTCGGTGGAAAGTGGTGTTCTTTCATCAACATCTGCTTCCATTTTTACACCGGTGTAGGTGCTGAAAGGTGAAAACGGAATGGCAAAAAAGTCGGTGCTGAAATTGCCACCCTCTTCGAAAGCCCGTGTAGTAAAAACCGCCCTTAACATGCCCGGTGCATCGGCATTTACATCCATTGGCAATGGAAAAACAGCGCTGCCTGAAGTGCTCAGTTTTCCGTCGAAAATATTCATTTCGTAAGGCCAGTAATATTTTGAGGGATCGCTGAAAGTAAATTTTTCGTAGCCTTTAAAAGTGTGATTTGTTTCCACCAGTTTTACATTCACGGCTGCACGCAGGCCGGCAGCATCAGCGCCATGCAACCAGTTTACCTGCAAGGTGGCGTTTTGCCCGTTATCATTTTTCGAGAGGATGTCCCTGTTGAAGGCCAAATCCATTTTCAGTCGGTTGGGTTTTACGGTTTCTACTTTCAGCAGTTTCTCGAAGGTGGCGCCTCCCACCATCACTTTGGCCATCCAGTTTCCGGTGGGCGCTTCGGGCGATGTTACCGGCCGGAAAGTATAAAAACCGTTCATCCCTTTGGTGTTCACTTCGCGAAAGGCTTTTTGCCCGCGTGGGTTAAAAAGTTCAAATACTACCGGATGATTTTCGGGCAGGTTGTTTTTGGTTTTGTCCATCACGAAAGTGAGAAAAAGCGTATCGCCGGGGCGCCAAACGCCACGTTCTCCATACATCATTCCTTTGATGCCGCCGCTGATTTTTGCTCCCTCAACATCGAAATTACTCACCGAAAGCGAGGTGCCGTCATCGAGCCGCAGCCACGAACGGTCGCCACCTTTTTTTGCAAGCAAAAGATAGGGTATCCCGCTGAGCGCCACTTTGGCCAGGCCCTCGCTGTCGGTGGTTCCGCTGCCCAGCAACCGGCGCTGGAAGTTGTAAAATTCCACCGTGGCCGAAGGTACCGGCGCTGCCGTGAGCAGGTCGGTTACCGTTACCGTAAAATTTTTGTTGTCGGCCGATTTGGCGATCAGCCCCAGATTGGTGGCCAGCACATTGCGTTCGGGAAACCGATCGGAAGTGTAGTACGATTCGGTGCATGGGTTGTCGCGGTCGCGCCAGTTGTAATTTTGCGGGAAATAGTAGTAATAGTCCTGCTGTCCATCAAACCAATCCTGTTCTTCATTATTAAAAAATAAACTGCTTTCCTCGTCAGCCGGGCCGTCATCGTCCGGCACACCGCCACAATCGGCCAGCACATAATTTGGGTTAAAAGTCAGTTTGATGCGGTACATGGCGTTGGGTTCATTTTTTATCATCCCGGTAAGGTCAATGTTCCAGGCGTTCCATTGGGTGAGATCGGTGGCGGGGTTTTCGTCGAGGCGGATGGTATTGCGGTAAACGGGCCGCGCCACATCGCGCAGATTGTTGCTGCCCGACAACTCATTATTCTGAAAAAACTGCATCACGTTGTCGGCAAAAATCTTATACACCACCACATCCACAGCCCGCAGGCTCACAGCTTTAAACGCCAGGCTCAAATCGCGGGAGTCGGGCAGAATATTGCCGTTGCCGGCGAAAGTAACCTGAGGGTTGAGCGCTTCCATCGCCAAAAGATACTCCTGTCGCTTTCCGAGGGCGATGCCTTTGTTGCTTTTCAGCGATGGTTCTATCATCAGGGTAATGATGCCCTGAGGCTGCGTTTGCGGATATAGCGTAACCTCCGTGCCGCCGGCCGAAATTTTGAAATCTTCAAAGTCTTTGATCCTGACCAGGCCGTAAAGATTTTGCGATTGATCGGGAGGGTCGGAAAAAATAAGGCTGATCGTGTTGGGATTGGCGGCGCGGTTGAGCTTCACCTGCAACAGGCTGAACTCGTTGGCCGACGGCACCTCAATGTCGAAACTTCCCTTGCGCTCAATGCCTGCCGGGCTGCCATCCCACGAAAGTGTAATCAGGAAAGCATCCTCTTTTCGCTGGATATTTTTTACAGAATAATCGAATTCACGCGGCCCGGATTGCGAAATTTCAACCGGTAATTTCCCGGCTGGAGAAACGGCCGAAAGCAGTTTCATGGCATCTTCAACCGTCATTTCATCGGCGGTAATGAGTTTGCCTTCATATTTTTTGGAAGTGGTGTTTTCGGAAAAATCAGTTACCAGCCTTCCCTGAAAAACACTGAAATCCTGTTGGATTACCGAAAAGGAAAATTTGAACTGCCGGAGCTCTTCCTCCACATCAAAAAGTGAATTGAGATCGAAAACCACACTGTAATCGATTCCGTTTTTCAGTGCTTCCAGCGGCCTGAACTCGATGGTGAAAGGGTCGGTGAGAAAAGCATCGCCTTTTAGTGCGGGCGAAATTTGTATGGTGCCCTGAGGTAACCGGCTTCCCGGTTCGAGAGCCGAAACCCTTTTGCTCATGCGGATTTGAATGGCTGCTTTGGCCGCTACGCTCCCGGAGGTGTGGGCGGCGATGTATTGTTCAAAAAGACGCGGATCGCTTTGTTGCGATGTTTTCTTTTGGGAACAGGAAACGATTGCGAAAATGGAAAAAAGAAGGATTGCCGGTGTAAGGTACTTATTCATAGCTCGTTGTTTTTGGTTACGTTTGCCGAAATCACACGCTGTTTAATTTGGCGTATGATGATTAAAATTTGGCTTGTAAAAATTTCATCAAAAATAGATTTTCAAAATCAGAAAGATGCAGCCGGCAATAAAGAAATTTAATATCCGCGTTTATGGAATCGCAATAAACGACCGGAACGAGGTTTTGCTCACCGACGAGTTCAGGCTGGGGATGCCCATGACTAAATTTCCCGGTGGCGGGCTCGAGTTTGGCGAAGGCACCGTTGATTGCCTCAGACGTGAATGTCGCGAGGAGCTCAACCAGGAAATCGAAATCATCCGTCATTTTTATACCACCGATTATTTTCAGCCCACTTTTTTGCTCAGCGAACCGCAACAACTCATCAGCATTTTTTATCTCATTAAACTGAAAAATCCGCAGGCTTTACAAACTGTTGACGATGCCTCATCGCTCCAAAACATTGACGGCGCACAGTTGTTTCGCTGGGTTGCTTTATCAACTCTTTCGCCCGATGTACTTACGTTTCCCATTGATAAAAAGGTATTGGAAATGTTGAAAGCGGATATTCGTTTTTAACCACTCAATGCCGTGCTGATCTGATTGCGGATTATTTCGGGCAATGCTTTTTGCTCTTGCCGGCTCATTGCTGAAACATCGATTGGGGGATGAATTACCAGCCGGATGGTTGTTCGTTTTATTACCCAGTTTTCCTCGAACATTTTGTAGGTACCATCGATGGTTACGGGTACAGCAAATGCTTTTGCGCCCATCACCAACTTGAAAGCTCCCGGTTTAAATGTCCCTATTTTGTTGCTGCGGCTGCGTGTTCCTTCGGGGAATATTACCATCGGATGGCCGCGTTCAATTTGTTTTATTCCACGTTCGATTACCTGCAACGATTGGCGCACATCCCTGCGGTCGATCAGAATGCATCCAAGCCCTTTCATCCAGAAATTAAGAATCGGTATGCGCCCCAGTTCTTTTTTGGCAATAAAGCCGATGGTTTTGGGTATGTAGCCTACAATAAGGGGGATATCGGCCAAACCCTGATGATTACTTACAAAGCAAAGGTTGTTGGTTTTGGGCAGATGCTCTTTTCCTTCCACAACAATTTTCATCCCAAACATAAAAAACATATTGCGGGAG
>JAGYLT010000264.1 GCA_018400545.1 Bacteroidales bacterium | reverse complement strand
CGGAAACGACAGAAAAACGTTTTTGCTTTTCTGCTCCGCCGGAAAAACCAGGACTTGTTGGGTTATAATCCTGGCAGCGTTTAATTGAGTAAAAATTTTTCTTAAAAGCTACCCGTTGGCCTGTGTGCTGATACTCCCTTCTCCTTTTAGGGGAATGGATGGGATGGGGTTAAAAACAGGTTTTGGTTCAAAGGCTTATCTGATCATTTTGATGGTTTGTGTTTTTGCGTGGGGGTAAACCTCTTAGGTTAGGAACTCTGACAGGGTGCTAAATCCTGTCAGCGTTTTTTAAATATTTTAAAAAGTAGATATATCATCTAAAAACATTTTACAACCAGATATATTTTCTGCCATTTACTTGCCATTCCGCAGCGAAAACTGGATAAGCCTTGCATTTTACTTATTTTTGTTGTAAGATTGAAAGATCAAAATCAGATCAAAATATTAACTCAAATCAATTTACTATGAAAAGAGCAGTACTCCTTATCCTGGTGTTGGCTTTTGCCATGGCAGGGATTTCACAAAACCATCAGCTAAAAAGCAGCCTGAAAACCGACAAGGCACCATGGTTGCAACAATGTCAACCAAATCCAAATTCCCAAAATACTGAAATCAAAATCCCGGGAAACTATAAAAATACCGATGTAGTTTCAATAGTTGAACTGGGTACAAGTGCAAATGCCTATAGTATGGGTTATGCAGGCGGGCAGCGGGCGTTATTGGATTATCATCATGAAATCAATGCCATTGCCTTTATCCATAATATGGGTGGATATCTTGATCCTGGAGGGTACTCAGGTGATATTGGTTATGATATTTCTGTTGACGGCGGTGAAACATGGACGACCATGAATGAAATTTATGTGGCAGATGATAGCGTTGGTGGCGGATATTATCTGGATGCAGGACGTGTACCACAAATCGCAATATTTAATCCGGAAGGAAATACAAATCCGGATGATGCCTACGTGGCTTACATGGCTACATTACTTGAAACAGAAACAATGAATAGCGGGATAATTTATGGACGTGGCAGCATTGGCGATTTAACTGATACCACACACAATTTTATACATTCCAGCCCGGGGCAGTATATTTACGGAGATATTGGTTTCACGCTCGATAAAAATGGCCAAATGTGGATGGTTAGCCTGAACCAGGATTGGAGTAGTGGGCAACTGGAATGGCTTCAGCAAATTATCGTAAATAAATGCGTGTGGAATGAATCGGAATTGGATTTTGAGCTGGGTGAGCAAATCCTGATCGATTGCCCGACAGAGGAGCGCCCGGCAGATATTAAAGTTGAATTTTCACCGGATGGCAATTTCGGGTACATGGCTGTGCTTGGTAATATCGGGGAGATGTCAGGTGTGGACAGTGTTTCGTATTATCCCATAATCTGGCGCACCGAAGATGCCGGCGAAACCTGGGAAGGGCCGGTAAAAGTTGCGCTTGCTGGTGCAGATGGAATTACCGGGGTACAATATTTCCTTAGCAATGATGAACTGGCCGAGCTTTACGATCCGGTTCCACCCCGCGATGAAATTCCGTTTACTACCGCCTATGATTTTGACCTGACCGTCGATGACTGGGGGAATCCTCATATAGCCGTAGTGGTTGGTATTACAGGGGATGATCCATTCTCCATAATCACGGACATTTCACCATCTTCCGGTTATACGTACACGGCTGCCATGTTGCTTTCGTCCTTTGATCTCGGAACACCGGGTTCATGGGAAGCTGGTGTCATGGGCCGGCCGGTTTCATTCCGGGGTAACTATGGCGATTTAACCGAGGACAACCGAATTCAAATTTCAAGGGATTCTGAAGGTGAATTAGCCTTTGTTTCATGGCTCGATACCGATAGTACCGTATCATCCGAAAACGATGCACCTGATATTTGGTGCAGGGGAGTGCATTTGATGAACCAGTCAAAAACCGGAAACTATAATGATGAAGACTTACCCACCAATGTAACCTTTGGCTCCGAGGCTACTTTTTCTGCTTATTTTTTCGATGCTTCAAATGTTGTTGTTGATGATGGAAATTGGAATTATACTATTCCGTTAGTTTACCTAAATATGACCCCGACAGATCCTTCCCAGCCTGTTCAATTTAAATACATACAGGATTTTAGTTTTGATGATTATGATTTTCAGTTCCCAGCATACTTAACTGTGGGGCAGGAAGAATTCGGGACTTGGAACAAATCGAAAATATTGATATCCGGTCCACTGCCAAATCCCACAACCGGCCTTGTGGAGATCCAGGTCAGTCTTCAAAAACCTGCTTCAGCATCGCTCACCCTCACCAACCTGATGGGGCAGACGGTAAAACAAATGAAAGCTCAGTATTTATCAGCAGGAACAAATAATATCAATCTGGATGTTTCCGGACTGGAATCCGGGATTTATTTTATCACCATCGAAGCTGGTGGCGAAAAGGTTTCCAGGAAACTGGTTGTGGAGTAAACGAAAACCTGACAGGTCTGCTCCCTCAAACGACAGGAAAATGTTTTTGCTTTTCTGCTCCGACGGAAAATTGAGGACCTGTTAGGTTTACCAAACGACGAGTAAGTAAACCTAACAGGTTTTGGTTCAAAAGCTTATCGGTTTGTTTGACGGTTTACATTTATCCTTGGGGGTAAACCTGTTAGGTTAGGAACCCTGACAGCGGTTTGAATCCCTGTCAGAGTTTAACTTGATTTCCTCCTGGCGCAAAGTCACCCGGTGACTTCGCTCAGGAAGATTTGCAGGTCGCATGAACGCAGCATTACTGCTTAAGGTGATTCACCGGGTGACTGATTACACAAACTTTTTTCGTAACTTTGAAATCATCCAAATAAAAAAACAATGAATAAATTTCTACTCACCTCAATAATGGTTGTTTTTGCGGGGCTACTGACAGCCCAGCAAGCACAACTTAAACAGGGCCTCGCTTTTGAAAGGCCAATAGAAAATTTCTATTACGAAAATCCCGGCACCATCCCGGGTCAATCCCAAATACCGGTAATTTCAAAGGATTTCAAATCCACCGATGTGGTAGATATCATCGATATTGGCACAGCGGCAAATGCCTTCGGTTACGGTTATGCGGGTGGGCAACGTTCGCTGGTTTGTGCAGACGATGAGCTGGGCATAGTGAGCAATTTTCACAGGATGGGTGGAGACCTTGATCCCGGAGGCTATTCGGGTGATCTGGGTTTTGACGTTTCCACCGATTGGGGAGCGTCATGGACTGAGATGAATGAGTGCTATTCCTACTATGATGGGGGATCGTGGTTTTTATTACCCGCCAGATTTCCGCAGCATGGCCTTTTTAACCCGCCAGGAAATACTGATCCTGACAGCGTCTATGTAGTTTACTTTGCGCCAATTCTCGAAGGTTCCAATGCCCCTGATGGCTGGGGTGGTTATGGCTGGGGTTGTGCTCCTATTGGTGATTCAATGGATACCACAACCAATCTTCGATCAACGAACCCTGACGAAGGCTTTTATCAATACATACCTGATGGGTTCACGGTAACTGCTACCGGTGATTTCTGGGTTGTGGATCACAATATTGATTTTAGTTCCGGCTCCGCGGATTGGCAGCAACAACTGCTCATCAGCCACGGAACCTGGAATGAAGCCGAAAAAGATTTCGATCTTGAGCAGTTTCTGTTGCCCTGCCCAACCAACGATACCACGATGGTTCCGGTCTGCTCCAGGGTTGAATTCTCCAAAGATGGGCAACATGGATACATCGTTACCCTTGCCGACAATGGAAATGTTGGTATTTCGGCCGGACTGTCTTTATATCCCATCCTGTGGCGCACCGATGACTATGGCGGAATCTGGGAAGGCCCCATCGAAGTAGCGCTTGCCGGTGAAAACGGAATTGCTGGTATCCAGAACTTTTTGAGTGTGGATGAAATAGAGGAACTTTATGAAGGGCCTATTCCGGAGCCCGAAGAAATACCCTTCACCACAGCCTTTGATTTTGACCTTACTGTAG
>JAGYLT010000263.1 GCA_018400545.1 Bacteroidales bacterium | reverse complement strand
CCAGGCCGTCGTTGCTGATGTCGTCGATGCGGCCGATGAATGGCGAAACGTAAGTGGCTCCGGCTTTGGCGGCAAGCACTGCCTGCCCGAGCGTGAAAATCAGCGTGGTGTTTACCCGGATATTTTTTGAGCTGAGGTGTTTAATGGCTTTTAATCCGGCCTTTGTAATGGGTATCTTCACCACGATCTGCGGATGCAGCCCGGCAAGCTTTTCACCCTCGTGGATCATGCCTTTGAAATCGGTTGAAAGTACCTCCGCGCTCACATCGCCGTCCACAATATTGCAGATATCGATGTAGTGTTTCATCACGGCTTCTTCGCCGGTGATGCCCTCGCGGGCCATGAGGGTGGGGTTGGTGGTTACGCCGTCGAGGATGCCCAGGTGCTGGGCTTCTTTAATTTCTTCAAGGTTGGCAGTATCGATGAAAAATTTCATGTGTGTTTGATTTTTTATTTTCGCTACAAAAGTTAATGAATCAGTTTGTTTTATTCAATCACAAATTCCCAAAAATTATCCCGTGTAATGCAATGAAAATTGTTTCCATAGTTCTCAACCCAGGTGGCGGGAGGTTTTTTTCTCGCCTTTTTATATTTGATTTCCCATGCATATAATGCTCCGTTTCTTTCTTCTACATAGTCAACTTCGGCTCCCGTGTAGGTTCTCCAGAAATAGGATTCGGAATAATTTCCGGTGTAGGATAAATATTTTAAGCGCTCTGAAACCATAAAATTTTCCCATAGCATTCCTGTGTCCATTCGCATGTCAGGCATAGAAAAATTATTGATCAGCATATTTCTTACACCGTTATCCCAGAAATAGATTTTGTCTCGTTTACTGATTTCTTTTTGTAGATTCCTGCTGAATCCACCAAGACGGAAAACAATAAAAGTTTGCTCCAGCAAATCGATATAATTGCTGACGGTTTCCTGTGAAATTTTCAGCGCATTGGACAGTTCATTCAGCGAAACTTCTGATCCGGCCTGGAAAGCCAGTAGTTTCAGCAGATCGGTGATAACTTTTTTATTTCGGATTCCTGATATTTTAAATATGTCTTTAAAAAGGTAGGAAGATGCCAGTTCACGGAGGTATCGCTCTTTTTTATCAACAGAATTATAGCTGAATAATTCAGGATACATGCCATAAATCATGTATTCTTCAAGATGATTTTGAGATTGATACCGATTTCGGGAATTTGCTGTGCTTCATCAATAAACAGCAAGTCGGCATTGTCGATAAGCAGATTCATGGTATCAAAATTGCGGGATGAAAGGACTTCGGTATATCTCGACTCATCGGCATTTACTTTCAGAATTTTTCCCCGGATACTTTCAAGTAATTCATAGGACAAGGTTGTTTTTCCGGTTTGTCTGGCACCGAATAAAGCCACCACTTTTTTGCCCTCATTCATTTCCTCAACCATTCTATGTTTTATTGCCCGCTTTATGTTCATGACGTGAAATGTTTCGACAAAAATATAATTTAATTGCATGAACCTTAAAAATTCACGCTAATTTTTCAGGTATACTTTAAAAATTCACGCTAATTTTTCGAGTATATCTTAAAAATTCACGGTTTTTGTAGTTCTCTGAGCAGAAAAAAACCAGTCGGAATGTTTACAACTGGTTTAAAATAAATTGTCCTGGTCAAATCACATTCAGGGTTTCCATTTGATATTGCAACCTGTGCTTGGCATCTGATTATTGGGAACTTCCTTTCCAAGCAGTAAAAGATCCAGGGTTTTGCGCAGGTCGATGCCTGTTACTGCTTTTCCGTTTTTTGGACGCGAATCATCAAACTGTCCGCGATAGACGCATTTCACATCGCCGTCAAAAACATTGAAATCCGGGGTGCAGGCGGCATCGTAGGCTTTGGCCACTTCCTGGGTTTCATCAAAAAGATAAGGAAACGGGAAGTCGTGCTTCTTTGCAAATTCCGCCATTTTTTCCGGGGAATCTTCCGGGTAGTTTTTCACATCGTTGGAGTTGATCATGATAAACGAAATACCCTTTTCATTGTATTCCCTGCCTACCTCAACCAGCTCATCGATGATATGTATCACATACGGGCAATGGTTACAGATGAAAACCACAACGGTTGCTTTGTCGGATTTGAGTTCGTTAAGTGTTAATTCTTTCCCCGAAACCATATCGGGAAGTTTGAAATCAGGGGCTTTAAAACCCAGTGGAATCTGAATGGTTGGTGTTTCTGCCATAAATCTTACAATTTTGAGGTTAAACGGTGCGCGCTTTGAAATGTTCAAAATTATCCTGTTACGGGTAGGTAAACGATTCCTTTGAAACGGGTTTTTTTATCTATCTTTGAGTCAAACTAACAAATTCAGAGATGAGAGCCTTTCTGAAAAACCTGCCGGAAGGATTGTATTTTTACGAAATTATCACAACCTTTGGAGCAAGGAAAACAGGAAAGTGGGTGAAAAGATAAACTCTTTGACTGCTTAATAAAATTGGTGTGAATGAATTTATTAGTCTAAGAGAAATATGTCACGATTCCCTGATGATTTCATGTTTCAATTGTCTGAGAATAAATTCAAAACTTGAGGTCACAAAATGTGGTATCAAGTGGTGAAGAAGGAATAGCGGTTTGGGGAGGAGGAACTAATCGATGATAATAAAAACCTTAGAAAAAAACTGGATGAAATGGAAAGCAAATACGATCAGCAGTTCCAGGTGGTTTTCGAAGCAATCAGGCAATTGATCGATAAGAAAAATGAACCCGTGGAACTAAAAGGTTTTATGTTAAAAAAGAAAAAATAACATCAGGATTATGAAAAATCATTATACAGTTTTGCTTTGGATCACTTTCATTTTAGTATCAGGCTTCATTCATGCTCAACCCACCCTCAACTACCAGCGCCTGACCAACGGGCTGGATTTTCCCGACTTTGATGAAGGCCGCACGGTTTTTAAATTGAATGGTTCAATGAAATCAAAACAGACTACAATGTTGAAAATCTATCGGACTCTGGCAATTAACACAGTGCGAAAACAATCAAATCAACCGAAGCGTTAATTATTTACCTTTGTTGAAAATTAAGTAGGTATGCATCAAATAAGTTTCAATGTTCCGGATAATTCAACTATGGAAAAGGTGTTGAATAATCTTGAAAAACTCAGTTTTATCACAGATTTAAAAGTACAATATCTGGATGACGGGCTGATTCCTCCTCAATCGGAATTCGGTTCGGTTGAAGAACTTATAGTTGATTGGTCTGATATGGAAGATACTATTCAGGATTTCAGAAAAAAATTATGGCCCGAAAAATCCTTTTAGATACAAATATCCTCATCTCTGCATTTAGAAAGAATGAAAAGGTTGTAAAGTTTTTAGATAACAAATCCTTAAATGTTAAGGATTTCGAATATATCCGGGAACTTGAACTAATTTAACAACACGACATGAAAAACAGACTCTCAATTCTAATCGTCATTTTAAGCTTGTTTGTGCAGGTGTCTGTTATAAATGCTCAACCCACCCTCAGCTACCAGCGCCTTACCAATGGCCTTGATTTTCCGGACTTTGACGAAGGCCGCACCGACTTCGCGTTTGATGACATCAACATGGACGGACATGTTGACATCCTTTCGGTGGGTGATCATGGTTCTCCGTATTTCAACTCGGAGCAGCACGGCATCATGGTCTGGTTCGGGGATGGCGAAGGGAGTTTCGAAAATTTCATGAACGGCAATTTCGGTTACGGGGGCATAGCCGTGGGAGATGTGAACAACGATGGCCACAAGGATGTGGGCTACGGCGTACACCACAATTACTCCGGGACCAGTTGGGGAGATCAGTTGAATGAAGTTGTGCTGGGCGATGGAACCGGCATGAACTGGGAGCTCTATGACGAAGGCCTTTCCACCAACGGCGAGGAATGGGGTATGTTCGGGACGGAATTTGCTGATTTCAACCAGGACGGTTTTCTGGACCTTGTGAGCAATGCGTTTGGTGGAACTGCCGGTGTGCATGTTTACCTGAACCAGCAGGACGGAAGCTGGGAGCAGAGCTATGGTTTTCT
>JAGYLT010000262.1 GCA_018400545.1 Bacteroidales bacterium | reverse complement strand
TGCCGATAACTATTCCTCAGTAATGTGGAGTGGTGGAACAGGTACTTTTGATCCTGTTGATGATGTAATGACTGAATATACTCCCGGCGCCGGTGAAACCGGAGTTGTTGAACTTACACTGACAGCTCAGCCAATTGGCCCATGTGCAGTAGAAGCTACAGATTTCATGGAACTCACTATCCAGGCTGCTCCTACAATTGAAATTATTGGTGGCGACCAGTCTATTTGCGATACTGAAACTTTGTCGCTATGTGCTGATGGAGGAAATTATTCAAGCTTGTTGTGGGTTACCAACGGAGATGGATTCTACTCAGTTGAAGATGAACTCTGCACTGAGTACTTCCCCGGTCTAGATGATATCGCCAATGGCAGTGTAGAACTTTGCATCACTGCTGAGCCGATCAGTCCTTGTACTGTAGCTGCTGAAGATTGCATGACACTGACCATTATCCCAAGCCCGACAGCTTTTGCCGGTGCAACTGCAGAAATCTGCGAAAGCGCCGGTGAATATGAGCTCGCAGATGCTGAAGCTACTAATTACTCATCACTCGAATGGACAACATCAGGTGATGGTAACTTTAGCGATGCTACTGCATTGAATCCGATCTACTTCCCGGGTGCCGATGATATCGCTACCGGTACTGTTACACTTTGTCTTACAGCTGAACCTTTGACAGGTTGTACAATCGAAGCTCAGTCATGCATGGTATTAACCATCGTTGCTGATCCTTCAATTGAACTTGATCCTGAACAGGCACTCACCTGCGAGAATTACGATTTCAATGCTCCGGGCTGGTTACCAATTGAATTGGCTCCTGTTGTTGAAAATGCAGTTTCTGTAGAATGGACAACATCCGGCGACGGATTCTTTGACGATCCTACTGCTGCTCTTACCAACTACAACCTCGGACCACTGGATGATAAGTGGAATGGTAGTGTTACACTTACACTCACTGCTTTCGGCTCACCAACTTGCGGTGTTGATGCTGTTGCAGAGATTGTGTTGCTTGTACCACAACAAATTATCCAGATTGAACCCGGTACTACATGGCGTGGTATTTCCTCTTATGTAGGAAAAGAAACCACATCTGTACCTGATGTAATGGAACCTGTTGTTCTTGTACCCGGCTCACAGAGCCTTGTTATTATGATCAACAAAGGCGGTCAATATTACTGGCCTGAGCCATCACCACCGATCAATCAGCTTGGAAACTGGCAGCCTGTTGGTTACAAAGCCAAATTCAAAGACGAAGGCTGTCTCCCGATTTATGGTGATGAACCTTACGACTGGGTAGATCCCCAAACGTTTACAGTTAGTGGTGCGTTTACTTATGTACCGGTACTTTCAAATGTTCCAAATCCGATCGAAACAGTATTTGCAGGTCGTTATGATGATATCCTTCTGATATACGAATGGGAAACAGCTACACTCTGGACACCTGATCTTCCTTCAGTTGACCTGATGCCCGGCAGAGCTTATCTGTTAGTTAGCACAAATCCAACTGTATCTTATGATATCACTTACCTGCCATTCGATCCGAATTACGGCATTGTTAGCACTGCTAATTACAAAACTGCAACACTCGATAGCGGTAATACACCTTGGAATGACGTTGTTAATACTTCGAAGCCGCATTTCATTTTATTTGCTGATGAAGCTATGAATGAACTGCAAGCCGGTGATTATCTCGGAGCATTCAACAGTTATGACGAGTGTGTTGGTATTGCTTCTTTCGAAGATCGTTCGAGCCTGCTTAGCTTAATTGCTATGGGTAACGATGAGCTCTCTGAAGAGGTTGACGGATATGAAGCCGATGAATACATGACATTCAAACTTTATCGTTCAACAACCGACGAAGTATTTGATGTTTCATTCACTTACGATGCACAGTTCCCGAATTACAATAACCTTTACGCTGAAAATGGTGTATCAAAGGTTTCCAGTATGACGATAACTTCTACATCAGTTAGTGATTTGGAATCAAACCGCAACATCAATGTTTATCCGAATCCTGCATCTGACTTTATCAACGTAGCTTCTGATTATGAAATCAAGAGTGCTTCATTGGTAAATTATGTAGGTCAGACTGTTCATACACAACTTGTGAATGGTTATAACTTCCAGATTGGTGTTTCTAACTACGTAACAGGTATCTACTTTGTACGTCTTGAAACTACCGAAGGAACTGTAATCACAAAACGAGTTTCTATCGAATAATCATTTAATTGATTTTCAAGGAAAAAGGCTTATCCATCCGGATAAGCCTTTTTCATTTTTTATGAACAATTTATTTCAGGTTACATCAAAATTGTACTTTTACGACACGAATAAAATTTGGATTTAATGGGATTATTATTACGCAGGTTTTTGCTGTTAAAATTATTTCTTTCTGCTTCCTGTTTGGCTTTTGCGCAAGGGTTGCCACCTGGATGGGACTTTGGTGCCACTCCATCCACGCACATCATTTCATTCCCGGTATCTTCAGAACCCAATATCAACGGTTTTCCATTGTTACCCGGTGATTACATAGGTGTTTTTTATGTGGATGGCAATGGCGATCTGAAATGCGGTGGTGCTGCTGAATGGCTTGGAGATGAGAATACAGGTATAATTGCTTTTGGCAATGATCCTTTCACAACCGGGAAAGATGGTTTTGCCGCCAATGAGGCAATCAACTATCGATATTATTCATGGGCAGTTCAAAAAGAATATGATGCTACTGTTGTATGTAATCCGGATCTTCCTGTTACCTGCAGCCAATTTGTGGCAAACGGGTTGTCAGGGGTGCAATCATCAACGGCTGAGGGTTTTTATGTTGCCGCTCAAGTTGACGACACATTGCTGTGTTCCGGTAACCAGACACAGTTATTTGCTTTTCCATCCGGTGGTATTGGATCTTATACTTTTCAATGGACATCCGCTCCTTCAGGATTCACTTCATCAGAGCAGAATCCTATCGTTTCACCTGAAATTTCTACGCTCTACACTGTAACCGTTTCTGATAATGCTGAAACATTGTCAACTCAGATTTTTATTGAAGTCACCCAACCACCTGTTGCAGGCTCAGGCCCCGATCAAACAATATGCGAAAATTCCTTTGCACAACTAAATGGTTCTCAGTTAAATGGAAATGGGTTTAACTGGACAACATCCGGGGATGGCACTTTTGAAAGCCCTGAAACACTTACGCCGGTTTATTTTCCGGGCAACGATGATATTGCCACCGGAAATGTTGTTATTACAATTTCCGTTTTGCCTGAAAGCCCTTGCGAAAATCCGGCTGAATCCACCACGAACCTTCAGGTAATTCAGCTTCCTGTGTTGGATGCAGGCATGGATCAGCAAGTTTGTGAAAGTGACAATGTTGAAATTTCCGCTGCAGTTTCTAATGTTTCGCAGGTTGAATGGTCAACAAGTGGAGATGGTTTTTTCCAGGATGCTTCCCAACCTGAAACTTCGTATACACCAGGGCCCAGTGATTTGCAAACCGGTGACGTTATCCTTACTGTTGTTGCTCTTGCAATTGCCCCTTGTTCCGGTGAAATTGAGGATACCCTATTAATTGAGTTTGCTTATTTGCCGGCTGTAAATGCCGGTGACGATCAGCTTATTTGCGAAGACAATCAGGCCGAAATTGAAGGCGATGTTTCTGGAGCCGATTATTTTTTCTGGGACACCTCCGGTGATGGATCTTTTGCTGATCCTACCAGCTTATCCACTGATTACACACCCGGCGCTGATGATATTGAAAATGGCTTTGCCACTCTCCAGCTGATTGCTGAACCGATTACACCGTGCACCCAATCAATTCTAGATGAAATGGAATTGATTATTACGCAATATCCCCAGGTAGATGCCGGTGAAGATGTTACTGTTTGCGAGGGGAATAGTTATCAGATTTCTGCAGGTGCCTCCGGTTTTGATGAAATTGTTTGGCTATCAGCCGGTGATGGTACTTTTAGCGATCCATTTTCATTGAATACAATATATTTTCCCGGTGCAAACGATGTGCAGAATCTGGGAGTTGAATTATCATTGGTTGCACAACC
>JAGYLT010000261.1 GCA_018400545.1 Bacteroidales bacterium | reverse complement strand
GCCGGCCTTTGATGTCGGCACTGGAAATTTCCGTCCTGATTTTGTCGGCCTCTTTTTCCGCATTTTTTGGGAAAGAGAGCGGGAAGTCGTGTTCGGCAAGGATGGCCTGCATTTCAACTTCGTTATCACCGGGACGGCCCAACACTTTTTCCACCTCGCCAAATGGGTTGTTGGCATGCTCGGGCCAATCGGTCATTTTTACCACCACTTTCTGACCGTTTTTTGCACCCTTCAAATCGCTCAGCGGAATAAAAATATCCACCGGCATTGTGTTGCTGTCGGAAATGAGAAACGCGAATTTCGGGGACTTATCAATGGTGCCCACAAAGCGCGTTTTGGCCCGCGAAATGATCTCTATAATCTGGCCTTCCAGCTTGTGTCCCTTGCGTTTTGGGAACAACTGCACCTTCACGATATCATTATGGAGCGCATGTCCGGTATGCCCGGCGCCAATAAACACATCATCGCCCAGTTCATCCGAAATCACATACGCCTTGCCGGTTTGTTTCATGTCCACCTTTCCGGTGATGGTATTTTTTCCGGGTGTCATTTCATGCAGTTTGTCGGGGTTGATTTTGTATTTTCCCCGGCGGTATTCATCCAGCTCGCCTTTACGGGCCAGGTCCTGAAGGATTTCCCTGACAAGGTTTTTGGCCGTCACATCCCTTGCACCAACTACATTGGCAATTTGTTTGTAGTTGTATGATGAAAACGGGTTTTCTGCAAAATAGCTGTGAATGCCTGCCACAAGCGCTTTTTTGCCCAGTCTTGGTTTATTCTTTTGTGGTTGTTTTTTCTTTTTCGACATAAAAAAATTTTTTTTGAATTTTACGAAAGTAGAATAAATCTATCAATTCTGCATGTAATGTTAATTAACTGTTAAAGTAATTTAGCAACTGAATATCAAAATGTTAAATAAATCATAAAAAAATGGCGCATTGCTATTTAGACCTATTCCATATTATATTTGGCGAAAACTATGAAAATCGAATACTTATGAAAAATCAAACATTACTTTTTACGCGCATTTTCACATAGGCAATTACTTTGTGTGGATGATCGAAGATCATGTGCACAGACTAATCATACAATAACCCCCTTAATTTCACTCCCCTTTAAAGGGCATTTTCCTGAATGGTAATGCCCTTTTCTTTTTTATTTGAAGCAGTAATTTACTATTTTTGGCAGGTTTTAAAACTGCTATGTTAAATCAAAAGCCACAGTGGGGATATCTTTTACTTTTCGCAATGACGTTGATACTGAATTGTGCCTTTCCGCAAAACATTCCGGATTCGCTGCAAAAGAAACTCACCGAAGCTGAACCGGGAGAACGCCCCGCTGTATTGAATCAAATTGCTGAGCACCTGATCTGGGATTTTCCGGCGGAAGCCCTTCGTTATGGTGAAAAAGCGCTGGAAGAAGCAAAGGATAAAGGGATCATCAGCGAGAATATTAAGGCTCTGCTCAACGTCGGGGATGGATATTTTTACCTGGATTTAAATGACAGCGCACAAAATTACTATAATAACGCGCTGCAACTCAGCCTGGAATCAGATTTACCCGAGCTAATCGCAAGATCATACTATTTTTTGGGATATAACGATAACCTGATGCACCGGCTGGACGGGGCCGCCTTGAATTATCAGAAGGCAATCAGGATTTATGATTCCATCGGTATGCAACAAAATGTGGCTGACCTTAACTATTACCTCGCCATGGTGCAGGATAAGATGGGTCAACAATACGAAGCTAAGGTGAATCTGGAAAAAGCACTTTCCATTTACGACAGCCTTGAACTTAAAATGGATGCCGCAGATGCGCTGAATGCCTTAGGGGTGATGTTCTACAACTGGGGGAATTATGAAATAGCCATCGATTACTATCAACAGTCACTTGAGATCATGCGTGAAGCCGGCAATCAATCAGGAGTTGCACAGGCCTTTAATAATCTGGGAATTCTTTACCAGGATTTGAAAAACCCGGATGAAGCACTAAAATATTACAAGGCATCCGCCGAGCTATCGATGGAAACCGAAAGTAAAGGTGTGTTGGCCGGGACGTACAACAATATTGCGCTTATCTATACTGAAAAAAAACAAAACGAAACGGCTTTTAACTTTTACGAAAAAGCGCTGGTTTTGTATGAAGACATGAACGATAAAGAAGGGATTGGCACAGTTTTGTTGAACATTGGAGAATTGCATTTGGAGGAGGAACGTTTGGATCTGGCCACTCTGATGCTAAAAAAAGCACTGAATATCCAGAAGGAAATTGATGACCTGAAGGGACAGGCATTTACGCATTCCAGTCTTGCCAAGTGTTACCTTGATGCGGGGAATTTATCCCTCAGCAAGGCATATAATGACAGCAGTCTCGTGATTGCAAAAAAGTTTGACTCGCCTGAATTGCTGATTACCATCAATGAAAATTATTACAGGCTAAATGAGGAAAAGGACGATTATAAAAAGGCCCTTGCATACTATCGCACCATGGCTTCCCTGGAAGATACCCTCTATAACAAACAGGTGCAAAAGCAGCTTACTGATCTTAAAGCCGGATATGATATGAAACAAAAAGACCAGGAAATTGCATTACTAAGCACCGAAGCAAAGGCCAACCGGTTGGCATTGGAAAACAAGCAAAATATTGTGGAGCGGCAGAGAACCATCCTGATCCTGGTTATCACCGGATTTTTTTTCATCCTCATCGTCCTGGGTATTTTATTCAAACAGATCAAGCAAAAAAAGACAGCCTACAGAGCGCTTGATGAGAAGAACCGGGAGCTCATGCAAAATCGTGAGGCATTGGTTAAAGCCAAGGATAAAGCAGAAGAAAGCGACCGCCTGAAATCGATTTTTCTGGCCAATATGAGCCATGAGTTGAGAACACCATTAAATGGCATCCTCGGTTTTACCGAAGTTTTGCGTACAGAACTGATTGATAAAGAGTTTCGCGAAATGGCCGACATCATTCACACCAGTGGGAACCGGCTGCTCGATACCCTCAACTCCATTATCGATTTATCCATCATCGAGTCGAACCGTATGGAAATTGAGCACACAAAATTTTCGCTGGAGGAATTTATCGGCGAAACCATCACCCTGTTCAGGGCCAGTGCAATAAAGAAGGATATTGAACTTTCGGCTGAATTGCCTGACGATGACCTTATGCTTAAGACCGACAGAAAAATACTTTCAAACCTGTTGAACAACCTCATCGACAATGCCATAAAATATACAAATGCAGGAAATGTTACTGTATCAACCGGAATTGAAAACCGAAGCAGCGCCGATTGGCTGATCGTCCGGGTGAATGATACCGGAATCGGCATTGAGGCCGACCGGTTGAAACATATTTTCGACAAATTCAGGCAGGGCAGCGAGGGGCACGACAGGCAGTTTGAAGGTGCCGGACTTGGGCTGACCATCTGCAAAAAGTATGTCGAGATTCTGGATGGGAAAATTACTGCAAAAAGCCAGCTAAAAAAGGGATCGGAGTTTAGGGTTGAAATTCCGGTAGAAACAGAAAAAATGGCAATGGAGTCATTTTCTGCAGCAGGCCATAAAGCAAACAGATCAAAGGTTTTTACAGGCCCGGTACCCAATATTCTGATTGTTGAAAACGACGAAATCAACCTGAAGCACATGGTTTATGTACTGAAGGAGTGGTGCAATATTGATACTGCCAAAAATGGCCGGGAAGCCGTTTACAAAGCCGGTCAGGTTATCTTCGACGCCATCCTGATGGATATCAATCTCGGTACCGGCCCCAATGGAATGGTTACCGCCAAAAGTATCCGTGAAATAAATGGCTACGCCGACACGCCCATTATTGCCGTTACAGCCAACGCCATGAAAGGGCATCGGGAGGAATTTCTGGCCAATGGATGTTCGCATTATCTTTCCAAACCATTTTCTGCAGATGAACTCAAAAAACTCGTAGTAGAGGTTGTGGAAGCAGTAAAAAACGGGTAACGCTTGTGGTTCTTCGTTAGAATTTTTGGTTCTTCTACCATTTTTGCTGATGAAAATTTAATTTGATAGTTTGTAAA
>JAGYLT010000260.1 GCA_018400545.1 Bacteroidales bacterium | reverse complement strand
CTTAACCGCAGGGTGGATGCTCTGAGGAGGTACCTTTGACATCGACCAAAAGCTCGAAGAAATAAAAGAAGAAGAAACCCTAACCGCACAACAGGAATTCTGGAACGATCCCAAAAAAGCAGAAGTCATCCTGAAATCCATTCAGGAAAAGAAAATCTGGACCCGGTTTTATAATCGCGTTACCAATGCGCTTGAAGAACTGAAGGTGATGGTTGATTTTTATGAAGAAGGCGATGCCACAGAAGCGGAACTGGATCAGAACTACGACAAAACGCTGAAGCTGATCGAGGACCTGGAGTTTAAAAATATGCTCAGCGATGAGGAGGATAAGCTGGATGCCATCGTCCATATCAACCCGGGGGCCGGAGGCACCGAAAGCCAGGACTGGGCCGAGATGCTCATGCGGATGTATATCCGCTGGGGAGAGCGAAACAAATACAAGGTGAAGCAGGTGGATTTACAGGAAGGCGATGTGGCCGGTATAAAATCCGTTTCGCTGGAGTTTTCCGGGGATTTTGCCTATGGCTACCTGAAAAGCGAAAACGGCGTTCACCGCCTCGTGCGGCTTTCTCCGTTTGATGCGGCCAACAAGCGCCACACATCCTTCGCATCGGTGTATGCCTATCCCATGATTGATGATACCATCGAAATTACCATAAACCCGGGGGAAATTTCCTGGGATACTTTCAGGTCGAGCGGGCCGGGCGGGCAAAATGTGAACAAGGTGGAAACCGCTGTCCGGCTGAAACATGAGCCTTCCGGTATTATCGTGGAATGCCAGGAAACGCGCTCGCAGCAGCAAAACCGCGAGAAAGCCCTGCGCATGCTCAAGTCGCAGTTGTACGAAATTGAATTGCGCAAAAAGCGTGAAACCCATGACGAGATTGAAAGCAGTAAGCGGAAAATCGAGTGGGGCTCCCAGATCAGGTCTTATGTTTTTCATCCTTACAAAATGGTGAAAGACCTGCGTACCGGCCATGAAACCGGGAATACACAAGCTGTGATGGACGGGGATATCAACGATTTTATCAAAGCTTTTTTGATGGAAGCCGGACAAAAACCGAGGTCGAAATGAAGATAGCAGGAATAATTCCGGCACGCTACGGTTCGTCGCGTTTTCCGGGTAAGCCGCTGGCCGTCATCAAAGGGAAGTCCATGATCCGGCGTGTTTACGAACAGGCATCAAAGGCAGGATCAATTGCTGAAATTTTGGTGGCAACCGACGATGAACGGATTGCCAATGAGGTTGAAAGTTTTGGCGGGAAGGCCGTGATGACTTCCGCCAGTCACCGCAGTGGCACGGAGCGCTGCGCTGAAGTGCTCGAAAGCTTCAGCCTTGATGTGGATGTCGTAATAAACATCCAGGGTGACGAACCTTTCATCGATCCCGAAAAGATTGATCTGCTGGCCGGAATGTTCAGTGATCCCAAAGTGGATATCGCAACTTTGTCAGCAAAAATCACTGAGGGTTCTGATCTGGAAAATCCCAATGTGGTGAAACTAATTACGGGCATTGATGGCAAAGCGTTGTATTTCAGCAGATCGGTGATCCCGTATTTGCGCAATGTTGAACCGGAAAACCGGCCCGGTAGTTTTGAATACATGAAACACATCGGGATTTATGCTTACCGGAGTGAAGTGCTGCGGAAAATTGTGAAACTTCCGGAGGGACGCCTCGAAAAAGCCGAATCGCTGGAGCAGTTGCGTTGGCTTGAACATGGTTTTTCAATCTTCGTAAGCGAAACAGAATCAGCGGGTTTCGCCATTGACACACCCGAAGATTTATCAAAAATTATCAACAGTTAATAAAACGCTATCATCTTTTATTACCTTAGCGGGTCGTTCAAAACCCTTGAAAATATGGACATCGTCAAGCATATCAGCGACTTACTTTTTGATCACGAATGTGTAATTATTCCCGGGCTGGGCGGATTCGTTTCCGGTTACAGGCCGGCTGCCATCCATCCGGTGCAGCATCAGTTTACGCCGCCCGCGAAAAACCTGATGTTTAACGAGGCTTTGAAAAATAATGATGGCCTGCTGGCTAATCACATGGCTTCCGAACAAAAGATAGCTTACGAAGCCGCGCTTGAGCAGATTCAGGGGTTTGTTTCGGAGGTGAAAAAATCGCTGGCCAACGGAGAAAAGGTTTCATTCGAAAACATTGGAAATCTTTATCTTGGCTATGATGGGAATTTGCAGTTCGATCAAAACGAAGTGGTGAATTACCTGAAAGATGTTTATGGTATGTCCTCTTTTGTTTCGCCTGCCATCCGGCGCGAGGCTGTTTCCACACCAAAAGTTGTCAGGCCTGTTTTTGCTGAAGAGAGTGCACGAAACACCAGCAGCCAAAATGCCGGCATGCTGGTTAAGATCGCTGCCTCGGTAATTGTTGTTATTGCTTTGGGATTTTTTGGGTATGGTTATTTCAAAAACAGCACACCAGAACTTCAGGAAACGAATTTGCTAACTTCAATAAATGAACTGGTAAACCATCAACCTGAAACTGAATCAGTAGCCGGGGATAAAAAGGATCAGGAAAATGTTGTGATGCAAAATCATAAAATGGATGATAATTTGATCGGTGAGAAAACCCCGGACAATGATCAGCCGGTTGAAGTTTCAAAAACTGAAGGTGCAATTGAACCTGAAGCAAAAACTGATTCGAAATCTGATCATGCGGATATGCCGGAGTCAAAACCCGTGGTTACGCCAACCATCACAAAAAAGATGTATCATCTCATTGCCGGGTCATTTCTGGATGTGGAAAATACAGAGAAGCTAATCAGTAAATATTCCGGTTACGGATATCAGCCATCCGTTCTTGGGCCATCCAACAACGGCTATTACCGTGTGAGCATCCACGCATATCTCAGGAAAGATGAGGCACTGGTGGAACTCAAAAAAGCAAGGGAGCAGTTCAATCCTGATATTTGGTTGTTGCGCAGATAAACACCATTAACCCTCCAAATTATTTTCGTTGTGCCCAAAAGAAAACTTGAACGGTTCGCCGAAAACAAAACCTTCCCACATTTTTTTCAGCCCTATTATTATGAGTTGCTTGAGGGCTTTCCCATGCGCGGAAAATGGCGCAGCGATTTTTTCGGTAACCAAAATCCTATCGTGCTGGAGCTGGGTTGCGGAAAAGGAGAATTTACCGTGGGGCTGGCCGGACGTTTTCCGGAGAAAAACTACGTTGGCATGGATGTGAAAGGTGCACGGATGTGGCGTGGTGCCAAAACTTCTTTCGAAAACGGGATGAAAAATGTGGCCTTTGTAAGAAGTAAAATTCAGAATATCAATCATGTATTCGCTGAAAGGGAGGTGGATGAATTCTGGATTACTTTTCCCGATCCTCAGCCCAACAAACCCCGGATCAGAAAACGACTGACCGCCCCGCCGTTTCTTGACCGGTACCGGGAAATTGCCGCACCGGAAGCAGTTGTGCATCTGAAAACCGACAATGCCATGTTTTTCGAATATACCCTGGAGGTTATTAAGGAGCAGGGGCTTGAGTTGTTGTTTCACACTTTTGATGTGGACAAAAATCCGGGCAACGAACTGGTTTTGTCCATTCGGACCTTTTACGAGGAAATGTTCCGCGATCAGGGTGTGCCCATAAAATATCTCAGGTTCAGGTTGTTTGAATGATTTCGTACAGGGAGAATTCAAGGGGGTAAGCGGCTCTGGATTTCCCGATATCAAGGATGCCCGTTTGCATTAAAATCAGGCATCCGGTATATTCAAAACTTCAGATCCCTCGTAAAAGTGATCGTTGAATTCCAAACCTTAGCGGTTCTAACCTGCTTAATTCACAAAATTATAAAATCATGTTGCCACGTCCTTCAGGATTTTTTAAGCAGTTGTGATTCTGTTTTTTAACCCCATGCCCTAAAGGACGTGGCAATGGATCACGATTTTTGTGAATAATGTAGTCACCCAAAAAGGGGCTTTTTCCTATTGATAAAATTCACCAAATATGACTTAGCCGGTTGCACCGCTACCCCTGTAATTGTATAAAAAATTACTACTTTTGGTGATCACTTTCAAGCGG
>JAGYLT010000026.1 GCA_018400545.1 Bacteroidales bacterium | reverse complement strand
TTGGAACTTTTACACCATCCCGGCGTTCATAAAGCATCCAGTTTTCCTTCAGAATTCCGATATCCTGCGATTTGAGGATGTATTCTGTATCTCCTTCGAGCAGATTTCCCGAAACAATGATCTGATCAAACAAATCCCAGCTACGCCAGTAAAGGGTGCCTTCTCCGTTTTCAAATTTATTGATTGACAGATTATAGAGTTCGCCGGAGCTGACTGATCCGTTCAACCTGTTGGCATTTAGAATATCCAGCACGTTGGCATCTGTGGGATTATCATTCAGATCGCCCATGATGATGATATTGGCATCGGCATTAAACCTGAAAATGGAGTCAACGACACTCCGAACTGATGTTGCCGCCGCGGCTCTTTTCGGATTACTTTTTTCTTTTCCACCGGATCGTGAAGGCCAGTGGTCAACCATCAGGTGGAGCGTATCCGTTTTTCCTGCCACGCCTTTTACGTAAAGCATATCCCGCGTCCGGTCGTCCGGATCAAAATCGAATGTGAGCGGGTAGGGGCGGGCATGGATTGGTGTGAAATATCCGCGCCTGTAGAGCAGTGCCACATCAATGCCGCGTTCGTCGGGGCTTTCAAAATGGATGATATCATAATCTCCATCGCTGAGCCTTGTATTTGCCGTAAGGTCTTTTAACACCCCAAGGTTCTCAACTTCAGCCAGCCCGATGATCATGGGCAGGTTTACGCTGTCGATAGAAGAAATCACTTTGGCGATGTCGTTCAGCTTTTTGGTATATTTTTCTGTATCCCACGAAATGTTCCCTTCCGGCGTGAAATCGCCATCGCGCACACCCTCATCATTCACGGTGTTGAACAGGTTTTCAACATTGTAAAAAACAACTTTGAAGCTGTCGGGATGTTTTTGATCGCAACCCTGCGATGCAAACAAGATGGCAAAAATTGCCAAAATTAGGAGAAGTTGGTATTTTGTCTTCATAGTGATATGATTTAAGAACCAGGTGTTTTTGTCTATTTTTTTGGTTTTTTATCCTGCAGCCAAAGCATCTGGCCGGTGCGAGGCTTTGTGCCTTTTTCCATCCGGTTCAGTTTGTAAAGTTTTCTCAGCTTAATGCCGTACAACTGGGATATCGAATGCATGGTTTCGCCGGGCTTGACATGGTGATACGCTTCGGTTTTCGACTTGTTTCTTTTCTTTTGGATATACACCATCTGACCTTCCCGCAGATTGTCTTTTTTATCGAGATCGTTGTACTTCCAAACCTGGAAATTATAGATGTTGAGATCGTCGGCAATTTTATAAAAATCATCTCCTTTTCTGGCAAAGATGAATTTCCGGCCATTGTTGGTAAACACTTTCCGGTTGTTTCCGGCCACGGTGAGCGGGTCATATTTCCGGTTCTGGTCTTTGGGGATTTCGTTTGGATATTCGTTTACTGCAACATAATCATCAGCCATCAAATCGTATTTGTATAGTTGGTTATCTTCAATAATTTTGATGAGCAACTGGGCATACTTGGGGTTGGTGGCGTAACCGGCTTTTTTGAGTCCGCGTGCCCAGCCTTTGTAATCCGTGATCTCCAGGTCGAATAAAAACGAATATCTGCCCCGCTGGCTCAGGAAAAAGGAGTGGTCTTTGTATGAATCGTAGGGATGTGGATATTTTCTGAAACATTCGTTAGGCGCGTCATCGTCTGCGTGGATGGTTTCACCCACCCAGCCCTTGTGACATTTTATTCCGAAATGGTTGTTGCCTACGCGGGCCAGCCGGCTGTTTCCGCTTCCTGATTCCAGAATGCCCTGTGCCAGTGTAATACTGGCCGGGATATTAAACTCCACCATTTCCTGGATGGCGATGTCTTTGTATTTTTCGATGTATTGCGCCCTGGTCATTTTTTGCTGGGCATGCAATGGTGTTGCAAAAAGAAATAACCACAAAACAGCGCTGGAAAAAAAATGAAGGTAATGATTTATTTTGCCGGGAAATTGAAAGTTCTGCATCCTGAAATCAGCTTACATTTAATTTTCTACAAATAAAGCGGTAATTCATGGAATATTGTGGGAATGTTCAAAATTTGGGAAAAGTTGTTATCGATCATTTTCGCCAAAAAGGTTTTCTGCATTTTTCAGGCTTTCCGGTTTACCGATATCGATAAAATCTGTTTCATCATCACGATAACCGATTATGGGATGTTTTTTTGCCAGTTCAAGGTATTCCGGAATGACAGAGAATCTCCCATCACTTTTTAAGTGCTTAAAAATTACCGGATCGATGATATGGATACCGTTGAATGCCAGTAATTGGAGGTCATTTGAATTGCGTGCCGTGATCTGCTCCCCGGTCTTGATATTTTTCCATCCACACAATTGCATGGTATCGTCGAACATGAGGTAACGCGAAGTCTTGCGGTTTTTTACAAAAAGGGTTGCCAAAGGTTTTCTGGTGTTGTGAAATTCAAGCATCTTAACAAGGTCAAGGTCGGTTAGCACATCTGTGTTGTACACAAAAAATGGCTGGTTGTCATTAAAAAACCACGCAGCTTTTTTAAGTCCGCCACCGGTTTCGAGCAGTTGGCCTGTTTCATCCGAAAAGCGAATGTTGATGTTAAAATAGTCGCGTGAGGACAGGAAAGCAATGATCTGTTCAGGGTAATGATGCAGGTTTATGATGATATCGGATACCCCGGCAGTTTTGAGGTTTTTAATCACACGCTCAATCATGGGAATGCCCCCGACTTTCACCAGCGCTTTCGGGATTTTTTCTGTTACAGGACGAAGCCTGGTGCCAAGGCCTGCCGCAAATATCATGGCTTTCACAGGAGGATGATTTAAGGTTTTGGTTTTACGGAAATCTGATTGTGAGATGAATGATGTTAAAAAAAATACCGTAAAGCTACCAGGATCAAATCTTTTCGGCTTTGCATAGTTTCTCTTTGGAGTTGGCCGTTTGATGACATTTTTTGCAGGTAAACTTGTCGTCAGCCGATTGACGGAATTTATCCTTTTTACAACGTTTTTTCGACATAAAAAAAGTTTTCTAACTAAACGGCATTCCGCTCATCTTGTTCACGATGTTTCAATTCGATCTTAACATTGTCGTGGATATACAGTTGTTCCGCCAGTTTCTCAGCACAATACACCGATCGGTGCTGACCGCCGGTGCATCCAAAACTGATCTGCAGACTGGTGAAATGACGGTTTTTATAAACCTTAACCGATTGTTCAACAAGCGCCAGAGCATGATCGATAAATGCCTGAACCTCGTCGTATTTTTTCAGATATCCAATAACTTCCTCATCTTTCCCGGTCAGATGCTGATAGGCTTCTAAGCGTCCCGGATTGTGGAGCCCTCTGCAATCGAAAACAAATCCGCCGCCATTGCCCGAATTATCAGGCGGGATGCCGCGTTTGTATGAAAAACTATTGATCTGGATGGTCAAAGGTGGAGATACGGCCTTATTCAATTCATCACTTTTCATGATGGCATTGAGGCACCTTACGAGTTCGGACAGGTCATGCGGGATCTTATCATTGTCCCGTAGCCATTTAATGTTGTTTATGGCAAGCGGTATGCTTTGGAGGAAATGGTTTTTCTTTTCGTACAATCCCCTGAAACCATATGCTCCAAGCGTTTGAAGAATTCTGATCAGGACAAATTTGTAAAAATGATGCCTGAAATTTCTAACACTGCGCGGATCAATTTTATCTGCCTCACGGATGTAGTAATCAATTAAATGTTCTCGCACATTCGCCGGCATTTCTACCCTGGCCTGGAAAAGCAGCGAAACGAGATCATAATGCACAGGCCCCGGCGGCCTCCCTGGTAATCGATAAAATACAATTTGTTTTTGTGCGTCATGATATTCCGCGTCTGGAAATCACGATACACAAAATAGGAACTCTCTACCGACATGAGCAACTGCACCAGTTTCCTGAAATCTTCTTCAAGATAATATTCGTTGTGGGGTATCTGTGCAAGTTTCAGGAAGTTGTATTTAAAGTAGTTCAGGTCCCACATGTAGGCCTGCGTGTCGAATTCTCCGGAAGGATAACAAACCGAATAGTCCACATTTTTGCCGGCCACCATCTGGAATTTGATCAACTCATCTATCACCTCCTTGTACATGTTGATGAGTTTTTCATCAAAACCGGTCTTTTTTTTCAGGCTGCTTATTTTGTTAAAAAGTACATCATCGCCAAGATCTTCCAGTAAATAAGCCTTGAAATCATCATCCACAAGATAAATCTCGGGAACATTCATCCCGCTTTTCCTGAAATGCCGGGTGAGTTCAATGAAAGCTTTGTTCTCGGGCGGACTTTCATAATAGGCGCCCAGGGCCTGTTTGTGTTTACTAACAATTCTGTAATACCTTCTGTATGAACCGGATTCCGGCAGCAGATTGATGTCAGTGGAGTCCTCGCCGGCCCAATTCTGGAAAAGGGTTAAAATCTTTTTCTTCTCGTCTTTATTCAATTTCTTTTCTTTTAATAAACATGCAAATATAATCAGACTATTGGTTTATTTAGGCATATCTTTGCAACCGCTATCAATAAAGGGTTTACATCTGGTTAACACAACCGTTAAACTTCGTTAAATAGATTTTTTTTATGTTTTTGCCAAAACCGGATAATTTTACTTTTGTGCTCACTTTAATAGAAATCAGGAACTAAAAACAGATTAAATATGAAAACCATTTTCAGATTACTTTTAGCTTGTACACTGATGTTTTCCTTTGCCTACACCAATGCACAGGATAATGGCGGGCTTGAACCCGGAAACGAGGTTGGAGATTATATTGGTGATTTTGAAGCCAAAGGGCCCAATGGAGAAATGCTTAAACTTTCTGATTTACGGGGAGACCTTGTAATGGTTGTACTTTGGAATTCGCTTTGCGGACACTGCAACACCGAAAATAAAAAGTACCAGGAAGCTTATGAGGCTTACCATGGAAAAGAATTTGTGAATGGCGATGTTTTTGAAATTTACCAGATTGCGCTGGATAAAGAGGAAGCTACCTGGCACGAGGCTCTTGAAAAATATGAGTTTCCGTGGCAAAATCACGTTTATGTAATCGATAGCTGGAAAGATCCGGATATTCGGTTTTTTGGCGTGAAAAACCTTCCGGGAACCTTCCTGATTGATGAGAACGGAATAGTCCTTCATAAAAAGTTTGGCGGTGAGGAGCTGCCAGAACTGCTCGATAAATATGTTAAAAATTAGCATTTTCAGAGATTTTAGCATTTGCTAATAAAAAAAATTGTTTTACTTTTGCAGCCCTCAAAAACAGGGCTGTATTTTTTTATTGATCGAAAGTAAATTATTAAGTATAATGGCAAATCATAAATCTTCATTAAAGCGAATCAGATCAACCAAAACCAGAACAACACGCAATCGCTACTACGGGCGGACGATGCGAAATCTGATTAAGAAATTCAGGGAACTCAAGGATAAAGATGCGGCTGCAGAACTATTTCCAAAGCTTGCAGCCATCATTGACAAAAATGCCAAGCGTTCGATTATTCACAAGAACAAGGCTGCAAACATTAAATCGAAATTATCGAAACACATGGCGTCGCTATAAGCGATTAGCCGTTAATAAAATATTCAGCCTCTTTTGCGCAAGCCAAAGGGGCTTTTTTGTATCTTTATCCTTCCAATAAATACCAGATTAGCTATGGAGAAATACCCTGACCACACACCTTCTTCAATCCGCCACTGGGCCGAAGGCGACCGTCCGCGCGAAAAATTACTCCTGAAAGGAAAGGCAGCACTCAGCGATGCAGAGTTGATGGCCATCCTGCTGGGTTCGGGCAGCAGAAACGAATCGGCTGTGGACCTGTCGCGCCGGATTCTAAGTACAATCGATCACAATTTAATTGAACTATCAAAAATGTCGGTTGCCGAACTGCAAAAGTTTAAGGGCATCGGAGAAGCCAAGGCCATTACCATTGTTGCCGCTTTGGAACTGGGCAGGCGCAGGCGAGGTGCCGAGGTCATCCGGCGTAAAGCCGTTACTTCGAGCCGGGAGGCTTTCGAATTGTTGCAACCCTACCTGAGCGACCTTCAGTATGAGCAGTTTGTGATCGTTTTGCTCAACCGGGCCAACCATGTGCTAAAAGTGATGAATGTTTCTGATGGAGGGGTTTCAGGTACTTTCGTGGACCCTAAAAAAGTTTATCGGCTCGCCCTGGAAGGTAATGCTTCCTCGATTATTCTGGGGCACAATCATCCCTCGGGCAACTGCAAGCCCAGCGACGAGGACATTGCACTTACAAAAAAACTGAAACGGGCAGGTGATGTTTTGGATATTGCTGTTTTCGATCACCTGATTGTTGGGGTGGAAACCTATTATTCATTTTCTGATGAAGGCCTGATGCCGGCAAATTAGCCGCAAGCATACCGCACCGTTTCGGTGTAAATTTCATGCCATCCTTTCCAGGCGCCCGCATTGCTTAACGATTCGTTATGCCACAGGCTCATAAATGTTCCGTCCACAGCTTTTACTTCATCAATCAGCAATTTTATGATCTCCAGGGATTGCTCCCTGTTTTTGTACAAATAATCTTTCAGGGTACCTTCCATAAATTGAAAGCTGTGCACTATGAGGTTGGTTTCCGTTTCAAGATCCAGATCGTAAAAGTAAAACGGATCGCAAATACCGGCCCTGAAGCCGGGTTGGGCAGCATAGCCCATGGTATAGTCATCGGTGATGCCCAGGTTGATAAGATTGCGGTAAGTTTCCGGAAAGTTTAGCCTGAGGAAATGTTGCCTGCTTTTGGTAATTTCGCGGTTGAGGATTTTGGATAACCTTTTAATCTCGGTTTTGAGCTGAGCGTAGTTTTCATTGGAATCATAAGATGGATGAATCCCAACCTCGGCGTAGTCAGCGAGCGATTTAATCAATACCTGGAAATGCCTGCTGTTTACCGGGATATTCTTATCGAATTTTCCATAATTGCCAAGCAGAATAAAATAAATGGTTTCGATCTCATACTTTTTTTGAATCTGAAGCTGAAATGAATAGGTATCGAAAGGGTCTTTCTGAAATCCGGTAATTACCATCAGGCGCTCGATGATCTGCGAAAAGTCAAAACGCGTCATGGCAGAAAGGATTCCGCCGATCGTTCGCACAGTACCTTTGTATTTATAGGCGTAAGCCGAATCAATATCGATGGTGGAGATAAATCTGTACTTCCGCTTTTTAAATTCCAGTTCGGGGAAGTGTTCCTTTAAAATATCCCTCAGTTTATAGGCCCAGATATTCACCACCGGTTTCCGTAAAAACTGATTTTGGCTCGATATGCTTTCCGGTGCATCAAACCTGCCAAAGCGGTCGCGCATGTAGGGCAGGTATTCCTCGTAACGGGTAACCAGAAAAAATGACGCCGCAAACATATCAAAAGGCAGTGCTGAATTTTTAGCATAAACCGGGAAAAATGCCTTGATTTTTTCCCAGGTAAACACGTCCAGGTCCTGGCCTTCGATGCCGGTTTTAAACAACAGGTCGGACGACTGGAAAAACAACTCCCTGCCAAAGGCATCGGTGGCGTAAGAAAATTTTGGGCCTTTGGATGCCAGGAACTTATCCGGTGTAGAAGTGAGTTCGTATTCAACACCAAGCACCTGTTCAAAAATCAGCTTAAAAATATAACTAACGCGCTTGGTAATTTTATGTGTGTAAATCAGCAGCATGTAACCTGTTTAAGGCACAAATGTAAATAATTTAAAGTCAAACGAATGGTTTATTCCTGTCTCATTGTTAGCAAAATTCTGGTTTTGGCAACGCAAAAAAATATACTTTTGACCTTGAAAAAATTGCAGTTTTAATGGATAATTTTATCGTATCAGCCAGGAAGTATCGTCCATCAACCTTCAATACAGTTGTAGGGCAAAGCCACATTACAAACACGCTAAAAAATGCCATCAGGAACAACCAGCTTGCCCAGGCATTTTTGTTTACCGGTCCGCGTGGCGTTGGGAAAACCACCTGTGCCCGAATCCTGGCCAAAACCATCAACTGCATGAATCCGGGTGAAGACCTGGAGCCCTGTAACGCATGTGAATCCTGCGTTTCGTTTAACAAAAGCGCTTCATTTAATATCCATGAGCTGGATGCCGCATCCAACAATTCTGTTGACGATATCCGTGTTTTGGTCGATCAGGTTCGCATTCCTCCACAGGTAGGGAAATATAAAGTGCATATTATCGACGAGGTGCATATGCTTTCGCAACAGGCTTTTAACGCATTTTTGAAAACCCTCGAGGAGCCGCCCGAATATGCAAAATTTATCCTTGCTACCACCGAAAAACACAAAATCATCCCCACCATTTTATCCCGGTGCCAGATTTATGATTTTAAAAGGATTGGGGTGAAGGATATCGCGGAGCACCTGAAATTCGTCGCAGCAAGTGAAAATGTAAATGCCGAACCGGAGGCTTTACAGGTTGTCGCACAAAAAGCGGATGGCGCCCTGCGGGATGCCCTTTCGATTTTTGACCAGTTGGTGAGCTTTGCCGGCAATGAACTGACCTACAAGCATGTGGTTGAAAACCTGAACGTGCTGGATTACGATTACTATTTCAGCATAACGGAGCATCTTAACCAGGGAAGGCTGTCGGAGGCCTTGCTGGTGCTCGATAAAATTCTGGAATCCGGATTTGATGGTCAGCATTTTCTTACCGGCCTGGGGGCCCACATGCGCGATTTGCTGGTTTGCCGGGATGAAAAAACGGTGTCGTTGCTGGAAGTGGGCGACCGGATCAAAGATGAATATCTTGAACAGGCACGGAGCGTGAATACCGCATTTCTGCTGAAGTCACTGGATTTCATCCAAAAGAATGATTTTTCATACAAAAGCAGCAATAACAAGCGCCTGCAGCTTGAAATCACACTGATGCAGATTTCCGGCCTGAAATTGTTAGCTGAACAACAACCCGCAATTGAAACCGGCCAACAACCGGTAAAAAAAAAACTTTAGCCGCTGATCCCGGTTCCACCGGATCAACCTCCCAGGAAAAACCATCAAATCTGATCTCATCAAAGCCGCAACCACCAAGGCAGAAAGCTGAAATTATACCGGAGAATGCCAGGAATTTTATGCCCGGAACGGTTTCCATTAAAGATGATATTACCGAAGAATCTGAAGAAGATGAACTGGTTGAATCCTTTGATAAAGAATCGGAAGAATTCAAAAATGCAAGGCCAATAAATCAGGAGGAGTTGCAAAAGGTTTGGCAGGAATATGCATCATCGATAATCAAAGATCAACCTGATCTTGGCAGTACGCTGGCTTCAGGAGTTCCGGAAGTTGGGAAAGATTTTATGCTTGAATTTGAAGTGAAAAACTCAATCCAGAAAGATAAAATTGATCATTTCAGGCAGGAGATGGTTCCGCTATTGCGCGAAAAACTAAAGCATAAATTCGTGAATCTGAACGTAATTGTAAATCCTGATAAAGTGGAGGAGCGGAAGCCGGTTACCCCAACGGAAAAGTTTTCGCGCCTGGCAGGCAAAAATCCGGCCGTAATTCAATTGCAAAAGAAATTTGGTCTGGAGCCTAATTATTAGGCGCTTAGGCAAAAAAAACTAACCAATCCCGCACGTGCACAGAGCCGTCAGGCTAAGAAGAATTCCGTGACCCAGGACTTTAGCCCGGGGTATGCAGCACATTGTCCGAAACCACAAGGGGCTGTCTCATTATATTGATTTCGCCACAAAATCACGAAAGCACAAAAATCTCACGAAAGTATAAATCACAGTATAACAGCGATTTGTGCAATTTGGTGTTTTGGTGTCTTTGTGGCATTTTCTTCAATATTTGGACTTTTGAGACAGCCCCATATAGTGCGTTTCATTATCCATTTTACCCGGCCATGACTCGCCTCGCTGCGAAGCGGGATGACCGGGCATTGATAATTGTTTGGCAATGATCCTTAACCTGACGGCTATGCGCACGTGTGGAAAAATGAAGTTGTTTGTTTTAACTGATAGGTTGATCCCACAAAGTGGTCTTTATTCACTCTTTCACTGCTGCGGCCCATTCAGGGAAAATGCCCATCTCGATATCGAAAACCAGGGTTCCCAGCCAATTGGTTAGCAACGTAATGATGATTGCTCCCACAATATTTAAAACGATGCCGTTTCGCGCCATTTGGATCACGCGTAGCCGGTTTGTACCGAATACAATCGCATTGGGCGGTGTGGCCACGGGCAGCATAAATGCCATAGAGCCCGAAAGTGTGGCCGGGATCATAAAAAGCAGTGGATTGGTTTCGGTACTGATGGCGATGCCTGCCAGGATAGGCAGGATCATTTCGGTGGTGGCGGTATTTGAGGTTAGCTCCGTTAAAAATGTCATCAGTATGGCGATTGTGAAAATGACCAAAAGTGGCTCATAATCGGCCACCCAAACCAGTTGTTCCCCAAACCATCCGGAAAGCCCCGACTCCTTAAAACCCGAAGCCAGTGCAAAGCCACCGCCAAAAAGCAGTACAATATTCCAGGGTAACTTTTCGGCCGTTTTCCAGTCCATGATCCTGCCGGGCTTGTCCTGCCCCGAAGGAATCACAAACAATATCACCGAGATGATGATGGCTACTGTTCCGTCGTTGATATAGGCGCTTTCAGGCAACAGCCCCGACCAGCCAGGTACGACGAAATTACCAATGTCGATATCTGATCTGAAAAGCCACAGAAAGGCTACCAGCACAAAATTCACGAGTATCACTTTTTCTTCATAGCGCATGGGTCCCATTTCCTTTAATTGTTTGCGGAAAGTGTCTTTGCCTACCTGAGTCCATCGCGATTTGGCTGGTTTGAATACAAAATACAAATAGGCCCATGCAAATGCAAAAACAGTAAGCGAAATCGGTAGGGCAAACAGAAACCAACGTGCAAATGAGATTTCCGGGGCATCCGGAAAATAGATGATAAAAATCCTTGAAAACGAAAGGTTAGGCGGTGTGCCAACCAGGGTGGCAATTCCACCAATGGAAGCGCTGTAGGCAACTCCGAGCAGCAATCCTGTGGTATAGGACGAAACATTCTTTTTCCCGACAAGTTCTTCCAGCTTACTGATGATCGAAAGCAGGATCGGGATCATCATCATCGTGGTGGCCGTATTCGAAATCCACATCGATAAAAAGGCGGTTGCGATCATGAATCCGAGCAAAATCCTTCCGGGACTTACGCCGGTCATCATCAGGATTTTCAGAGCAATACGCCGGTGCAGGTTCCAGCGTTGCATGGCCAGTGCAATGATGAAACCGCCAATGAAGAGGAAAATGACATGATTAAAATAAGTGGCTGAAACATCTTTGCCGTCCATGATGCCCAGCAAGGGAAACAGCGCTACCGGCAACAATGAGGTAACGGCAAGCGGAACGATTTCCGTGATCCACCACACGGCCATCAGCAATGCAACGGCCAGGGTCCGGCCAACCAAAGGGTTTTCGGGATTGAGATCACCAAACAAAATGATGCCGGCAGAAATTGCAGGAGTGAGTAGAAAGCAGATAAATGATTTTATTTTCACAGGCCCTTGGTTGATGTAAGAGAAAGTTAGGGCGAATGTAATAAAAATGAGCAAAATAAGCCCTGAACATGCTCAAAAATCATCGTGGTATCATCGAATATTCATTAGCTTTGCCTGCTCAAATTTGGGTGGCTTTAATGGTTGATTAGCAGATGGTAAAGGGCAAATTGGCCAATGATGAAAGCCACCGGAAAAATGGATTACAAGTTTTAATTTTAAAATATTTAAAAATAAAAAGCAGTATAAATGAAAAAACTGGCAGTTGTAGCATTGGGCGGAAATGCACTGCTTCAGAGCGATCAAAAAGGGACGATCGACGAACAGGAAGCCAATGCATATGAAACCAGCGAAAAATTGCTTGCGCTCATCAGGGAAAAGCGTTACAATCTGGTGATTTCGCATGGAAATGGTCCGCAGGTTGGAAACCTGTTGCTTAACAATACAGCGGGAAATAAATTATACGGTCTCCCCGAAATGCCGCTGGATATTTGTGTGGCCTATTCGCAGGGATTTATAGGTTACGTTATTGAGCAACAGCTCAGAAATGTATTGATGGCCAACGATCTCGACAGGGATATCCTGACCATCATAACGCAGGTGCTTGTGAATAAGGACGACGATGCCTTTAAAAACCCAACAAAACCCATTGGGCCATATTATAAGAAAGAAGAAGCGGATAAGATTGCCGCTGAAACCGGAGCTCAATTTGCTGAAGATCCACGCGGAAGGGGATGGCGCAAAGTTGTGGCTTCCCCAAGGCCGCTTGTGATCAACAATAAAAAATCCATCGAGAAAATAGCCCGGGAGGGAACTATTGTGGTTGCCGTTGGCGGAGGTGGAATTCCCGTATTTTACAAGGAGGAGCATTTGTTACAGGGCATCGATGCAGTTATCGATAAGGATCTTGCTTCAGCTTTGCTGGCAGCACAGATCAATGCCGATAAACTGTTTATTCTCACAGATGTACCCAAAGTATGTATCAATTTCAATACTCCCCAGGAAAAAGCACTCGACCGGATGACCATCGCGGAGGCTAAAAAATACCTGAAAGAAGGGCATTTTGCCGAAGGCAGCATGGCGCCAAAAATCCGTGCAGCCATTTATTTTGTGGAACACAGCGGAAAAGACGCCATCATCACCAAAACAACAAAACTTGGCATTGATGACGGCGGAACCCGGATTGTGATGATTTAAAAAACAGAGTTAATAGTTATTGGTTAAAATGGCTGTAAAACCTTAATAATCAATAACTAATAACCCAACAACCTAATAACAATTAACGAATAACAAATAACTAAAACAATGGCATTCAATTTAAGAAACCGCAATTTTTTAAAGCTTCTGGATTACACACCCCAGGAGATTAAGTTTTTACTCGATTTGTCGGCCGACCTGAAAAAGGCTAAATATGCCGGCACTGAGCAGCAGCGCCTGAAAGGCAAAAATGTTGTGTTGCTTTTCGCGAAGGATTCAACCCGGACACGTTGCGCTTTTGAAGTGGCAGCGCTCGATCAGGGAGCCGGGGTTACTTTTCTTGGGCCCTCGGGATCGCAAATGGGAAAAAAGGAATCCATGAAGGATACAGCCCGTGTGCTGGGGCGTATGTATGATGGGATTGAATATCGCGGATTCGGGCAGGAAATCGTGGAAGAACTTGGAAAATATGCAGGCGTTCCGGTTTGGAATGGTTTGACCAACGAATATCATCCCACTCAAATCCTTGCCGATTTTCTTACTATGCAGGAACATTCGGACAAACCACTCAGCCAGGTTGCATTTGCTTACCTCGGAGATGCCCGAAACAATATGGGCAACTCGTTGATGGTGGGTGCAGCCAAGATGGGTATGGATTTCCGTTCGGTAGCACCTAAGGAGTTTCATCCATCGGAGGAACTGGTAGCCCGGTGCAATGAGATTGCGAAAGAAACCGGAGCGAAAATTACCGTAACCGAAAATGTGGACGAAGGTGTGAAGGGGGTTGATTTTCTTTATACCGATGTGTGGGTTTCGATGGGTGAACCGGAAGAAGAATGGAAGCGCAGGATTGAATTGATGAAACCTTACCAGGTGAACATGGATATGATTAAAAAGACCGGAAACAACAATGTGAAATTTATGCATTGCCTGCCGGCTTTCCACAATCGCGAAACCACTGTTGGCGAAGAGATTTACCAGAAGTTTGGCGTTCCGGAAATGGAAGTAACCGAAGATGTATTTGAATCACCGCACTCCATCGTTTTTGATGAAGCCGAAAACCGTCTTCACACCATCAAAGCTGTGATGGTGGCTACTTTGGGAAGCTAATAGGCCCATTTAAATGATGACATAAAAAAAAGCCGCTTTCCAATCAGGAAGCGGCTTTTTTAATTTGCCAGATATACTTATTTGATGATTAGTTTTCGCGACATTGTTGTTTCGTCCATGTAGATATTCAATAAATAGACGCCTTTTTTGAGCCCGTCGAATTTAATGGTATGGTTGTTTTCACCCATCATTAAATTTAATCTTCCATGCATCACTTCACCGCCGGATATGTCCATAAGGCTGTAATTTGCAGTGGATGAAAAATCGGAGTGAATGAATAGGGTTGCCTGATCCCGAGCCGGATTGGGGTAAATACGTAAATTATCATCCGGTGATACCTCATCTATGCCAACCTCAGGTTGTGTTATAAATGACCAGGGCACGCTGTATGCACTTGAATCATAGGTGGTAAACGCTTTCACCCTCCAAAAATATTTAACGTCTTCCTCAAGGCTTTCTGTTAGGGTGTACACAGAAGAAAAGCTTTCATCAACAGGAACTAAAATATTTGTGTTGTTTGATGAAAAAAGGCTATCGGTGCTATACTGTAGGCGGTAAGCTGTAGATCCATCAATTTGGAACCATTCGAATGTGGGCATGAGTTCCAGACTAT
>JAGYLT010000259.1 GCA_018400545.1 Bacteroidales bacterium | reverse complement strand
AACCGATAATTGCCGTGAGGATTAAACTGCCATCGCCATTTCCCAGGATAGTATCAAGAGCTTTACCCCCTAAAAAAAGAACTGAGGTGAGGTTCACAAAAACAAAAAGCCCAATCCAGAAAACAGCGAGAATGGTTTTCAGATTGGTGCTGTATCGCTTTTCGATAAACTCAGGAATGGTGTAAAGACCCTTCTTGATGAAAACAGGAAGGAAGTATTTCCCAACGATAATCAGCGTGAGGGCGGCCATCCACTCGTAACTTGCAATGGCCAACCCCACTGCCATACCCGACCCCGACATGCCTATCATCTGCTCGGCAGAAATATTCGCAGCAATCAGCGATGCGCCGATAGCCCACCACGGCAGCGACTTGCTTGCAAGGAAATAATCCTCCGCATTGCGCTTGTGGCCTTTTTTACCCCTTGAAACAAACAAGCCAATGCTCAGAATCAGCACCGCATACGCAATAAAAATTGCATAATCCCAAAATGAAAAACCTGTCTCAGCACCCATTGAATTGATTTTTAATTTTTACAAAATATGTTTACAAAGAAAACTAATTGTTCTGCTCGTTTTATCGATGATACAGAAATACTTAACCCCATTAATTCACATATTCCCGGAATTTACGAATGAATGACCTATCCCGAACTTCTTTAGGAATATCGGCTGAGCTTTGATGGATGGAATATCCTGTATTTTCAGATTAGCAATAATCCTGCAATCAATATCTCTTATGCCCATTCCTTATTCCGGTTTATTGTACAACAAAATTCTAATCCACTTCTTTACCCAGCGCTGCGGTTAAAATACTGAACCACTGGTCGTGGGTGAGCGGCAGTTGCAGCGCTCCCTTCGCACCCCGAATGCGATCCATATTCCCGGTTCCAAGTACGGGGATTATGCCGGACGGATGGCGCAGCAACCACGCCAGGGCTATCTGATCGATGGCCGCTCCGTTCAACCCGGCGGCTATGGTTTCAATTACGTTCCTTACCCTTTCTATATTGGGATTTTGACTTGTGAATAATCTTCCTCCGCCAAAAGGCGACCAGGCCATAGGCCGAATATTTCGTATCATGCACTCATCCAGCGTTCCATCGTAAAGAGCAGCAAGGTGCAGTATTGAAATTTCTACCTGATTGGTGATCAGCGGGAAATCCAATGCGGCCTGCAAAAGATTGAATTGAGAAGGGCTAAAGTTGGAAACCCCGAATTGCCGGACTTTTCCTGAACTTTTTAACTCATCGAAAGCCGCAGCTACATCATGGGGATTCATAAGTGGGTCGGGGCGATGAATGAGCAGTAAGTCCAGGTGGTCAGTGTGAAGGTTTCGAAGGGATCGCTCGGCAGATGCTATGATGTGCCGGCGTGAAGTATCATATTTGTGCATCCTGTTTTCAGGCCGGTCAGGTGTCGGCAAAACGATACCACATTTTGAAATCAGGTACATTTTTTCGCGTAGTGCAGGCTTTTTGGCAAGCGCTTCACCAAAAATTTCTTCACAGGTATAACCACCATAAATATCGGCATGGTCGAAGGTAGTAAAGCCCAAATCAATGGCTTCTTCAATCCATTCAGTTAGCTGATTACCGCGCATACCCCAGTCATTGAGCCGCCACAAGCCGAGTGCAACCGGAGAATTCCCGGGTTCGTTGATAGTATTATTTTGCTTCATCTTACAGTTGAACGATTTTGATAATGAGCAAACTTACAATTATTTAGTTTCAGGCATACTTCAAAAGTCACAAAAACAAGGTAGTACCGCAATTCAAAAAAAAAGGTGCGCCGATCGGCAACACCTTTTTTGCGACTAATACATGGTTTTTTCGCACCATAGAATAAATCAATTCAATTTTACTATGGCACTATTTTATTTGATGGTGACCCTTTTTGTTTCAGTAGTACCATCCATTAATTGAACATTCAGAATATAAAATCCCGGCGACAGGTACGACACATCGAGACGCAGTCTGTTTTCGACCGCCGTTTGGTTTATCACAACCTGCCCCATACTGTTGAGCAATTGTATCTGTGTAATAGCAGTTGATGCAACAAGATTGATTTCGTCAGTCGCAGGATTCGGATACATATCAATTGTGTGATTACCTGTGATTTCATTTACATCAGTAGTTCCGGTAACTATATCCACAACCAGTGATGCACCGTTGAGGGTGAAATTGCCATCAAACGACGGGAACTGCTCATCCAGAATCAACTGCACATCAATCTCCTCATCGCTTTCAGGCCTGTAAATCCGGAAGTGCATTCTATCGCCTTCAAAGAAACCTTCCTGCTTTTTATCCACTCCGTTGCGTCCCATAGCCACCAGTTTCAGCAGATCACTTTCATCAGTGTATTGTGTGTAGCCGAAACATTCACCGTATTGGTCAAATGCTCCGATAATATCACCTGACCGGAGTTTTTGTTTCGCAGTTTCAGCAAATACAAGGATGTGCGGTGCTGCGGTATTATCCACTTCCTTCCATGGTGCATTGATGGCAGTTTTCGCCTTGGATGGCGGATACAAGTGCGGCGCATCCGGCACAAAATCAGGATACTCAATTGTGTAGGGAGCTGACAGAATACGGTTAACCATCAGGTAGGCCTTTCCGGGATAAAGCGTAGTGAAGTCGGCAGCCACCGGAGTCCACAAATCATTTTCCGACCAATCGAAGATCAACAGAATATCATTTATCCTGCCTTCGAAAAGCTCATCAATCGGCACCGGCACGTTGGTTAAAACAGGAAGGTAAGTAAACGCCCCGGCTATTTGGAAAGTTTGATCTACCAGCGAATCGCCATAGATCGGCAGACAAGCAGGCGTATTCTTCACCTTGAGCTTATAACCGATAGGCATCCAATCGGTGAGTGTACTTTGCGGAGGAACAGGCTCGGGCCAGAAATAATTACCCTGACGATCGACCATAGTTACCAGATGCTGCGATCCGGGAATAAGTACCATCGGATCCATGACTTCGGGCACGGTTGGCAAATCGGTATCGAGGTACGACGAAATGCCCCACCATCCATTTTTATTGAAATAGATAAGCTGCTGAGGAATATAAATGGTGATACATTCGGTTGTACTGAAGAGGCAGGTTGCCGAACCTTCGATATTTATACACAGTTCTACCTCGCCATCCCAAATATCAGAAAGCCCAGGATAATATTGCGGGTTCTCAGCATTGGGGTTGTCAAAAGTTCCATCACCATCGGTAGTCCATTGCACCGAAACGACATCACCTGTAATTGTGTTATCAAGATAAACCGGCAGCCATTGGCCATTGTCCACATCATAATCCCCGCAATCCAATTCACGGTCGGGACCTAAATTGGCATGCGGCTGCTGTATGATCGAAAGCGTTATACATTGGCTTGCTGTTACTACACAACCGGTATTTGGAAGAGCATTAAGGCAAAGCTCAACGGTTCCGGCCAAAGCGTCATCAGAACCCGGAAAATAAATCGGCTCTAAAGCTGAATCATCATCGAAGGTTCCATCGCCATCCGTTGTCCATTGCAAAGCAGCTGCATTTTCAACATTGGCACCAATTAGCTGCACCGGATTACCTTCGCATGACTCAACGTCAACCCCTGCGGTATTCACAACGGGATTGCTGACAATAGTGAGGGTAATGCAATCGGTATCGGGCAGGAAGCATGGATTTACAGGAACGGCAGTAAGACAAAGCTCTACGGATCCATTGTTGATATCTTCCTGCGAGAAGAAATACAAAGTATTTAATGCAAGCGGATCATCAATAAAACCGGTAAAACTATCAGTTGACCAGGTTGTAAACTGCGCATTTTGAGCGATGCCGTTCAAATCAACTATGAAATCATCCTCACAAACTGTTAAATCGGGTCCGGCATCAGCAATAGCAGATTGCTGAATGGACAATGTCATGCAATCAGTTACTGCAACATCACACGGATTGATGGGCATTGCCGTAAGGCACAAATCAACGAAACCATTCTCCACATCCAGCGAGCCGGGAACATACATTGGATTCAAGGCTGTAGCTGAAGGCAGGAAGGATCCGTCGCCGCCC